>JAUYMZ010000218.1 GCA_030699355.1 Bacteroidota bacterium
TCCTTTAAGTAGAGAGTTTTACGAACCCATTTTAAGTGAGTTAAAAACCTATGGCATTGCATTCAAAGAAGGTTTTGTAAAATCACACGATTAATCCATTCTAAGGTAAAATTCCCTGCTCAAATTTATATAATTAGAGCTGGGTAAGCCTTCTTCGTTTTTAAGAATCAATTCGGTTTGAACCAATGTATTGTCTGAAAATTGGTAACACTGTACCAAGCGATTGGCTACTTTATTTGGTTTGGGAATAATGTCTATTTGGTATTGTAGGTTCAGGCCAAAAACCTTTGCTTCTTTATAAAAAACAGCCGCTTCTTGCACAGGTAAAATTAACCAAAAACTACCTTGAGGTTTTAATAAAATGGAAACACTTTTGGCTAAATCTATAAATGGCAATGCCGCGTCTTGTCGGGCCAAACTGCGAGCTTTGTTGGCAATAGACATATTCTTTTGTTGCTCAAAAAAAGGCGGATTACTAACAATTAAATCAAATTTTTGGGCAGCTATCTGCTCATAATCTTGCAAAGAAATATGTTTACAAAATAGCTGTTTGGCAAATTTAGACTGTTCAAAATTAAGTTGAGCTTGTTGGGCTGCCAATGCGTTTATTTCTATGGCAGTAATTTGAGCATTGGCATCTCTTTGAGCCAACATAAGTGCAATAATTCCCGAGCCTGTTCCAATATCAAGAACCGTTTTGGCTTGTTCATTTAATTTCACTAAACAAGCCAAAACCACGGCATCTGTTCCTACTTTCATGGCCACTTGATTATGCCAAATTCTGAACTGCTTAAAATCAAAATATTCAGAGGCCATACAGCAGCATCAAAAAAACCAAAAATAGGAATATGGCTGCTACCTCAACAAGGTAACAGTTCCTGTTAATTCATACATTTTGCCTTTTTTATCACGGGCAGAAATGGTATAACTAAAAATACCTGGAGGTTCAGGATTTCCGTTAATTTTCCCATTCCACCATTCCCCACCAGGCATTTTGGTTTCATGAATAATTACTCCCCAACGGTTAAAAATTTTCATTTCTAAAAACTCAAACCTGTTTGGATTATAAGTAGGAGCAAATACATCATTTAAACCATCATTATTTGGGGAGAAAGCATTAGGAGCAAACAAGGCATCTATGCTGTTTACCACAATGCTGGTAGACACTGTATCTGAACATCCAAGGCTGTCGCTGGCAATCATGGTTACGGTGAATTTGCCATCTTCGGTATAAATATAACTTGGGTCTTTTTCTATAGAACCGCCACCCATTTCACCAAAATCCCAAACAAAGAAATATCCATTGGTACTGGTATTGGTAAATTGAACAGGCAATGGTGCCAAACCAAGGTAATTATCGGCTGTAAAATTAGCCACAACTGTTGGGTTTACTTCTACCCTAACTCTATCTTCCGAATAACAACTTTTATTCCAAGCAGCCAAAGTATAGGTTGTGCTAATATCTACAGAGGCAGATGGCGTAAGAGAAAACTTATCACTTAAATAAGTGGCAGGAATCCATTCAAAACGAGTGTGGCCGCTTACCGTTCCATTAAGAGTAACAAACTCATCTGGGCAATGACGTTGATCTATACCCGCATTTACAACAGGGAAATCATTCACTTCTACTTGCACGGTATCTGTAATATAACATTGCACACCATCAAAAATTCGAACAAAATAATTTTGCGTTACTGGAGGTGTTACTATAGGGTTGGCAATGAACTTGTCGCTAATATTTGCGTTGTTTAACCACTCATAAGAGGCGCCACCACTTGCTTGTAGGCCTACAAATAAGTTCTTACACATACTTGTATCGGTTCCGGCTGTTCCGCTAAAAGTTCGAACATCCACAAATACCGTATCGTATCTCCAACACAAACCATTATTAGATAATACAAAATAATTGGTTGGCCCTTCTGGTTTAACCCAAGGATTTGCCACACCAGAGTCGCTGATATTATAAAATGGAAGCCAATTGTATTTAACCCCACCCGTTGCCTGTAATTGAACACTATCTCCTAAACAAACTAACCTATCAACTCCTGCATTAATAGAGAAATTAGTGACAGTAACTACTACCGTATCATAGGCAGAACAAATAGAATTGTCGGCGCGTAAAATATATTGAGTAGTTACCGTTGGCTTGGCATAGGTAGTTAAAGAAGTATCTTTTAATCCAGTAGTAGGCGACCATATATGAGAGCCTAAAGCGCTTCCATTAAGTACAACACTATCTCCTAAACAAATGGCCTTGTTTGGACCAGCATTGGCTTGAGCTTGTTTTACATCAACAAATACACTGTCGTACCTAGAACATAAAGTATTATAGGATACAACATAATAATAAGTTGGAGTACTAGGGTAAACAAATGGATCGGCCACACTGCTATCGCTAATATTGGTACTTGGAATCCAAATATAATTAGTGGCACCTGTAGCATTTAGTTGAATAGTATCTCCCAAACAAATGAGTTGATTGGGACCAGCATCAATAGGAATGGAAGATACCGATACAGAAACGGTATCTCGGGCAATACAACCCAAATAGCTTGCTTCTACAAAATAAGTAATATTAGAATCTGGCAAAGAATATATATTGGTACCAACAGAATCATTAAGCCATTTAAACGGACTCCATCGAACAGAACCATTGCTTGTTACGGTAAAATTAGCGGTATCACCATCACAAATATCAACATCTAAACCAGCATCTAAGGTTGGGGTATTAACTGTAATATGTACCGTATCTGTGCGCACACAAACACCCAAAAAGGCTGTTACAATATAACTCGTATCTTGAGTAGGAAATACAAATGCAGTATCGTTACTAATACCGCTAATTTGATAGTCGGGCAACCATGCAAAGGTATTTCCCTCACTCACAATTAAAGTAGCAGTATCACCTAAACAAATGCTTCGGTCTGGACCAATATCTGGTTTAAAATCATTGATAACAACTTGAACGGTATCATAATTTTTGCACCCAAAATAATCTACCTGTACAATATAAGACTGCGTTGTATCGGGGAAACTTCTAGGACTCCGGGCAGTATCGCTACTTAAGGTGCTTCCAGGATTCCATAACCAAGTACCATTCGTTCCAGTAGTTACTATTTGAACGGTATCACCCTTACAAATATTTTTATCTATACCTGCAGATATTACAGGCAATCCAGCAATTAAACTTAAACTATATAATTTGGTTACTTCCTCAGGATTTAAGGCTCTGTTATAAATACGTAACTCATCTAAACGACCATTAAAATAGGAAGTACTGTTAAAGTCGTTTCTTCCAATCCTTAAGGGTGTGGTATTATTTACAACGTAGGAAGATGGCCCAGTAGCAAAACCCAGTAAAACGCCATTTCGATAATAATAAACAGAATCGTTGCTTACGGTGATAGCAAAAAAGGCCCAAGTATTAATGGCAGTATTGGGCGAACCAATAGCATTATTAAAAGAATTTCCATTTGCCATAGCTGACACCCCGTTATTACGCAGAATTGCTCTATATTGACCGGCAGCAACCGCATCTGACTTACTTACAATGGGTGTAAACTGAACGCCCATGGCAAAATTCCAAGAAAAGACACCGGCCCAAAATGTAAAAGTAATTTTATTGGTTGGCGATTGTAAAGAAGTAGAATTTGGCACCTGAATAAAAGAGTTAACCCCATTAAACTGATAAGCCCTATTGTTTCTCGCAAACCTATCTTGGGCTAAAGTGGCATTAAAAACCTGTCCGTTGTTTCCAAACCCACTAAAATCATTGGCATTTCCATCAAAAGGATAACAGGCTATAACACCAGCATTTAATGTAACAGGTGTAGCACAAGTTAAACAACAATTATTATCTACAATTACATCAACTGTATCTCTTGATGTGCATTGCCCAGAAATGGTTGTTAAATTATAGGTTCTATTGCTCAATGTATTTACATATGGATTTACAATGGCGGTATCGCTCAAGCCAATGGCTGGCGACCAATAATAAGAAGTACCACCTAACCCTAACAGTCGGCCACTATCTCCTCTACAAATGGTTATATCTGTAACCCTAGGAGCAGTATAAAATGGTGAGCGGGTAATATTAATGGGATCAGACGTGGTAGGAGGAGAACAAGGACTTAAAGAAACTACTTTGTAACTACCAGGTTCATGTATTTTAATTATATTACCATTGGTTTCAGTAAAAAGGGTATCATTTCTATACCATTTAAAATCGCCCAAAATTTTATTGGGTACATTCAAGTATATACTATCTTCATTGCAATTAAGTTCTAATTTGTTTGCCGCTATGGTAGTTAGGTCTGGTAATTGAATACGAGCAATGTATGCATCTTCACCCCCAAAAGAATTGTATGTATTTAAACCTACCGTCCAAGCCCCTTGGAAAGATCCACTCACATAGGTTAAACCACTTGAGCTGATATGTATATCGAAGGAACCGAAAGCAAGCCCAGAACCAACTTTTTGAACATCCTGCAAAACATTTAAAGGAGAATAACGAGCCATATAACCATGGGTGGTACCAGATAGCGTAAGTGAAGACCCTCCAAAATTAGCCGTACTGGCGCTAGTTCCTGCAATAACTATATTTCTATTGGCATCTAAATCCAATCCAAAACCATAATCTTCACCAGTTCCTCCAATTGTTCTTGTCCATTGTAAATTACCACTTAAATTATAGGCAGCTAAAATAATATCATGAGCACCGTTAGAGCTAACATTTGCACCCATGCCTGGTGGTCTTGATGTAAGACTTGAAGTTCCTGCAAAATGACCTACTATGTATACCCTATCATTTCTTTCATCAACTTTAACATCAGACATAGATTCTGAATTAGCCGAACCCATGCCCACACCCCATTGCCAGGTACCTGCTGGATTTGCCTTAGCAAGAAACGACCCCCAATTTCCCGTATTTGCTATGTTATTACCAAAATTTATAATGGAGTTTCCACAGCAACCAAAATTACCTGTTACATAAACAGCTCCAGTGCTATCAACATCAATATTTGCTGGCACTTCTTGAAAGTTGCCTCCAGCTCTATTTGCATATTGTAATGTTCCAGATGAATTATACTTTGCAATATAAATATCTTGACTACCAGCAGAAATCAATAAATTAGGCGGGCCTCCAACTTGGGTAATGTTGGCACCACCAGAAAAAAATCCTGTTATATATACATTTTGAGACCTATCAATACAAACACCTCCACTTTCATCCCAGCCATTTCCACCAATCCTAGTGGTCCACTGAACAATACCAAGTGAGTTTGCCTTAATTAAAATACCGTCTATATTCCCTGCACTTGTTACCACGCTATTCGAACCATTTGCAGAGGTAATGTTACTTGAACCACTAATGGAGGTATGAATATATACATTTCCTGAAGTATCTACCGCAATTCTAGATAACAAAAACGAGCCTCCATCTGCAAAATTTCCCCCAATTCTAATCACCCATTGAAAAACACTATCACAATTATACTTTACTACTAAAACGTCTCTATTTCCATAACTTGGGATGGTTTTAGGCGTGCCAGCACTATCCAATGTTACAGCTCCATTTGGAACTAAAACCATATAAATATTATTCTTTGCATCAGTTTTTACACCCCGCATTATCTCTTGGCCAGTATTACCAATACGTATACCCCAATTAAAAGTTTGGGCAGAAATACTTTCTACTAAAGAGAATAGAATAAAAAATAAAATCAGTAAATTTCTAAACATAAAATTGCTAATTAACCTAAAAGGCGAATCACCAAATTTACACAAGTGATTATCAATTGCAAAGCACTTTTGTAAAAAAAACAAAAATTAAGAAAATTTATACTCTTTTATTAAAATTTTGTTAAAGTTTTACCTCAAAAGCGTAAAGTTTCCATTAAAATGATACTCTTCTCCAGCAAAATCGCGAGCAAACAAAATATATACGTAAACACCATTCGCACAAGGTGCATTTTTATAGCTGCCATCCCACCATTTTCCACCAGGAAATTGGGTGGTGTATAGTAATTCTCCCCAACGGTTATAAATTTCATACCTTACAAATTCAAATGACCCATTTGTATAGGCCGGTTCAAACAAATCGTTGGTAGCATCTCCATTTGGCGTAAATGCATTGGGCATTTTTAAATGCGCCTCCTCCACAACATTTACAGTTTTAATGATAGAATCAGCACAACCCAAACTATCCGAAACCTTAAGCCAAACCTCATATTTTCGGGCTGACAAATAAGTATGTGAGGGATTTTCTAACATAGATTGCGTACCAAAATCGTCGAAATCCCATAAATAAAAATCTGCATTACTTGCTAAACTGTTAAATTGAACCAAGGCAGGGTAATTGGTATTGTTGGGACTAAAATTAAAATCAGCAGTAACCTTTGGATTTGGTTCAGCCCAAACGGTATCACTATTTGTACATTTGCCCCGTGACGCAGTTAATATATATTGCCTTCCAACACTACCCATGGCGGCGGGTTGCAGTAATTTTACATCACTTAAATCTATGGCCGGTGTCCATATAAAATCTGACCCACTTTCTACCGAACCCAATAAAGTAGCAGATTCTCCAAAACAATAACGCTGGTCGGGACCCGCATTTACTTTGGGTATTTTATCTACCAAAACATTTACATTGGCGCTGGCCACACAATTTCCTTTTTTGGCCTGAACCAAATAATTAGTAGAATTAAGCGGAAAGGCATTGGGATTTGCAGCATTGGGATCAGACAAACCAAGGCTTGGCAACCAAGAAAAACTAGCGCCGGTAGATTGGGCCAAAAGACTTATGGTATCGCCCTCACAAAGGGTTGTATCAGCACTTACAAGCAAAGAAATAGTACTTAGAGTAAGTTGAATAGAATCTCCTACAGCGCAAATTCCATCGCTGGCTCCAATATAATATTTCATGGTGGTTTGTGGCATCACTTTAGGAGTAAGTGTTGTAGCCTGCCATATATTTGTATTAGGAAACCAAGTAAAAGTAGGAGAATTTGTGGTTGCCCAAAGTTGTATGGTATCGCCCAAACAAAACACCGTATCTTTGGTATGTATTCTGACATCAAGCGGGTTTACAAAAACCGTCATGGTATCTCTTCTTAGGCAGGTGCTATTTGAAACCGTAAGTATATAGGTGGTGGTTGTATCAGGATTTACCGTAGGCGTTGGTGTTAAATTATTCAAAATATTTTTAATAGGCAACCAACTAAATTGGGTTCCATTTCCAGACCCACTAATTACAACAGATTGCCTCTTACAAGAAAATAAATCTGGCCCCGCATCTGCTTGCAAATCTACCACATTTACAAATACACTATCTTTTACTGCACACGAACCATTGTTGGCTGTAAGTTTAAAATAAGTTGGCACCAAAGGCTTTGCCTTTGGATTGAGTATCAAAGAATCTGACAACCCGTTTTGGGTATGCCAAAAAAAGGTACCTTGGGCCATTCCATTTAAGGTAACAGAATCTCCCGGACAAATATTTTTACCGCTACCAGCATTGGCAGAAACCTGCACAACAGTTACCAAAATGGTGTCGTAAGCATTGCATATACCCGTATTTGCACGTAAAATATATTGGGTTGTTTGGGTTGGCTTTGCAATTGGATTGGAAATAGCATTATTACTTAAACTTGCATGTGGCAACCAACTTAAAGCACCTGTTCCCATTGCGTTTAATTGGGTGCTATCGCCCAAGCAAATACTGGTATCTTTGCCCGCATTAGCAGTTACTAAAACGGGCTGAACCAACACCGTATCGCGGGCTACGCAAGAACCTATGGTGCGTGTTAAAATAAATGAGGTATTGCCATTTACACGGCCCCGTGTGTTTAAGATATTGGCATTGGCAAGTGGCGCAGCGGGTAGCCAAGTAGGCATTCCAAAACCAGACCCATTTAATTGAAAGCTATCAGCACCACATGCTTGAATATCGGAACCCGCATTGGCAGTTGGTAAACTTTCTGTAGATGAAAATAAATACAATTGGCTTACTTCAGCATCAGACAAAGCGCGGTTGTATAGGCGGATATCGTCTATTTTGCCAGAGTAATGAAATGGATAAAGAGCATAGTTAGCACCAAATATTAATTCCCCTCCTGCGCATAAATCTAAAGCTTGATTTGAACCAAAATCTGTAGTTCGTTCTAGTACCCCATTTTTATAAAACTTAGAATATCGTCCGTCATAAGTAGCACAAATAAAAGTCCAAACACCAATAGACGGAGGCGAAGGGTAATTTAAAGTATTCCAATTTACATTAGGCGAACAAGCTCCGTTTCTTTTAACATGAAAATCTTTGGTATCAAAAGCAAATTTTTCATTTTGCGCATTGGTCCAATTTCTTTTAGTTATAATTTGCGATAAAGCAGAATTTCCATAATTAACCCATGCACAGACTGTGATGGTAGAAACATTTAAAGAGTTAGAATGTGGAGCCTGTATTCGA
>JAUYMZ010000318.1 GCA_030699355.1 Bacteroidota bacterium
TTCACGGACAGCATTGATATAGAATTTAGCGTTTAGCAAAAACTCCTTCCAATTACAGCAAAATATAATCCCTAGCGGGATAATAAAGGCAGGTGGGGGCATGTTTTTTCTACCGAAATATAATCCCTAACGGGATAGGGAGCAGCGAAGGTTGGTAATTAGTCGTTGAGCTGAATTAAGCTGAACCAAACCAACAAACTCACAAACCTACCAACAGTTAAACGCATAAACGATTAAACGCATAAACAAAAATTCGCCCCACAAACTCAAATTCCTTTTCGAATTTCGGATTTAGAATTTCGATTTTACTTTTCCTTAACTCTATTTAACATAATATTAATTATGGGTTAAATAAAACATGTTAAAATCAGCGTTAAATCTGGCTTTATGCGTGATTATAACTTTATGAGTTTGTGGGTGCTTGTTTGGCCATTGGGAAAACGAATTTGTATAAAATATAAACCCGACTTTAAATCGGCAGCATTTATTTCAAAAGTGTTTTGGTTCAAACCGGAAAAAGAAAAATTTGAATCACCATTTAAACTTCCAATGCTTAGGTGTTCAAAATTGGCTGAACCTATGATTTCAATTTTTGCTGAATGCTCAGCTGGATTCGGGAAAACTTGAGTTTGTAACTTGTAGTTAGTTTCATTGATGCCGTTTAATCCTAAACCGTGTATAATTCCTATGCC
The DNA here is from genome assembly GCA_030699355.1 of Bacteroidota bacterium. Classification (GTDB taxonomy): domain Bacteria; phylum Bacteroidota; class Bacteroidia; order UKL13-3; family UKL13-3; genus B1. The sequence goes on from JAUYMZ010000318.1 coordinate 693, forward strand.
ACTTAAATCAAACCCACCGCTTGGAAATGGCGTTGGCCAAGGATCATTAATTATTCTGCCCAAGACATCTTTGCTGGCAAATTCGGGATTTATACTGCCTACCACATCTATTAGGCGAATAAACTTAACTTGTGGATTTGCAGGTAAAGAATCTTTTAAATCTTCTAAATCAAAGGGTACGCCAAATGGAGCCACATATTTACCCGCTAAATTATGCACTTTATGGGCCTCAATGCTCCCAAATGGTCCGATTTGAATGGTAGTATCCAAATTACTATAGGCAGGAAAACGATAAAACTTCTGACCATCTGTACTTACTTCTACAAAGGCTAATTCTAAAAAGAATGAATCTTTACTGAATGGAAATCCGTTTTCAAAAATCACAAAATCGAAACCAGCTCCATTTATTATGGGCGATGGCATTTCAAAAGTAATGCTGCCTCCATCGCCTAAACTTATTAAATATCTTGATGGGTCGTCTGATGAAAAAATGCTGTCGAGATTTCCAACACTGGCTTTTCCCAGAGATGTATCACTTATATTTAACCAGCCACGTTGTATGCTTTTGCCTGCCACTCCAGGGTAATAATTAGTAAAGCTTTTTATAATAGAACTATCTCTATGAATGGCTGTGGTGCCAATATTACCAACCTGCGGCGCATATTGCGACAGTGCTTCACTTGGTGTAAAAAACAGAAAGTAAACAATTAACTTAATTAAGAAAACAACTTTTTTCATTGTTCCAAATATAGCGATTTGCGACTGATGCTTATATATAAAAAACTCCGCAAACTAATAGCTTGCGGAGTTTTTTATATTGTTTAATCAATTTTAAGTTTTATTCCTCATCCTCGGTTGAATCCTCTTCTTCCTCTGTATCTTCTTCTTCAATTTCTGGTCCGGCCTCTTCTACCACCTCTTTATCTGTACCAGCAATTACCTCAAATCCTTCTACAATTTCGCCCTCTTCTACTTCTCCCTCTGCACCTTCTACAACTTCTTCATCACCTGGAATATAGTTTATTTTGGCAACGCTGGCAATTTCATCTTTACCGCCAATGTTTATTAATCTTACACCTTGTGTAACCCTTCCAAGCACACGTAAAGAACTTACGCTTAAACGAATGGTGATACCGCTTTTGTTAATAATCATGATATCGTTGGTATCATCTACTTCTTTAATAGAAACCAAAGTACCTGTTTTTTCGGTAACGTTCATGGCCATAACGCCTTTACCACCGCGTTTGGTTATTCTGTAAGCTTCTACCTCGGTACGTTTACCCATTCCGTTTTCGCTTACCACCAAAACATTGGTTAGTTTAGGGTCTTCAATAGAAACCATTCCAATTACTTCATCGCCTTCTGCCAAACGTATAGAGCGCACACCTGTAGCATTTCTGCCCATTGGTCTTACGCCACTTTCATTAAATCGAATGGCTTTACCTTGGCGACTCGCAATGATAATTTCGCTGGTTCCGTTGGTTAATTTGGCTTCCACCAAAGTATCTCCCTCACGCACGTTCATAGAATTGATACCATTGGCACGTGGTCTGCTATAAGCTTCTAAAGTAGTTTTCTTAATGGTACCTTTTTGCGTAACCATAATTACGTTGTAGGTATTTAAGTATTCTGGGTCACTTAAAGATTTTACATTTAAGAAGGCCTTCACTTTATCATCTACAGGGATGTTAATTAAATTCTGGATAGCTCTACCCTTGCTGGTTTTTTCGCCTTCAGGAATTTCAAACACACGCAACCAGAAACAACGACCTTGCTCGGTAAACAACAATAAATAATTATGATTTGTTGCCATAAAGATATGTTCAACAAAATCTTCCTGACGTTTGGCAACGCCCCTACTACCTCTACCACCGCGGGCTTGCGTTCTATATTCGCTTAAACTGGTACGTTTCATATAACCCAAATGAGAAATGGTTATTACTACCTCATCATCTGGAATTAAATCTTCCATGCTCATTTCATTGCCCACCATTTCAATAACCGACCTACGTTCATCGCCGTATTTGTCTTTCATTTCAATGAGTTCATCTTTGATAATTTGCATACGCACCGCTTCGTTTCCTAAAATTTCTTGCAAGCGAGCAATTAACTCCATAATCTGCGCATACTCTTCTTTAATCTTATCGCGTTCTAGTCCGGTTAAACGTTGTAAACGCATATCCAAAATAGCTTTCGATTGAATATCACTTAATTTAAAGGTTTCCATTAAGCCATTCTTAGCTTCATCTGGCGTGCGTGCGGCACGTATGAGCGCAATTACCTGATCCAAATGATCTAAAGCAATGAGCAAACCTTCTAAAATATGAGCACGTTTTTGTGCTTCTTCTAAATCAAATTGTGTTCTACGAATCACAACCACATGACGATGCTCAACAAAATGAACAATTAAGTCTTTCAAGTTTAGCATTTCTGGGCGACCTTTTACAAGGGCCACATTATTTACACTAAATGAAGTTTGAAGCTGACTATATTTAAACAATTTGTTTAGAACCACATTCGGAACTGCATCACGCTTAAGGTCGAACACCATGCGCATTCCATCTCTATCACTTTCATCGCGTACATCACTAATTCCTTCAATTACCTTTTCATTTACTAAATCGGCAATTTGCTTTATTAAAGTGGCCTTATTAACTTGGTAAGGGATTTCATTAACTACAATTTGGTCTTTACCTGTTTTTGAAGTTTCGAAACCAGCTTTAGCACGCATTACAATTCTACCACGACCAGTTTCAAAGGCATTTTTTACACCCTCATAACCATAAATAATACCGCCTGTTGGAAAATCTGGCGCTTTTATGAAACGCATTAATTCGGGTATGGTAATTTCTCTATTATCAATATAAGCAATAATACCATCAACGCATTCTGCCAAATTGTGTGGCGCCATATTGGTTGCCATACCTACAGCAATACCCGAAGCACCATTCATGAGCAAGTTCGGCACTTTGGCTGGCAATACACTTGGCTCCGTTAAACTATCGTCGAAATTGGGACGAAAATCTACGGTGTTTTTGTCGATATCAGTTAACAACTCCTCTGCCATTTTGCGCAAACGGGCTTCCGTATAACGCATTGCCGCTGGTGGATCACCATCTACTGAACCAAAATTTCCTTGTCCGTCTACAAGCATGTATCGCATGTTCCATTCTTGAGCCATACGCACCATGGTATCATATACAGATGAATCACCATGCGGGTGATACTTTCCTAACACCTCACCCACAATACGAGCCGATTTCTTATAAGCTCTATTGGAGGCCAAGCCCAGCTCCGTCATACCATACAATACCCTTCTGTGAACAGGTTTTAATCCATCACGCACATCTGGTAGTGCTCTACTCACAATAACCGACATCGAATAATCGATGTATGCGGTTTTCATTTCATCCTCAATGTTGATTTGTATAATTCTATCTTCTGCCATAATCAAGTTTGTTTCGTTTCTCTTTAAAACATTGCAAAATATGGTATTAAGCTCGATTTTGAACGAGAAAATTCCCACAAAAATTCATTGATTTGTGGATAAGAAATTGCTCAAAATTTTGCCTTATCTTTGAATCCTTATGAGAAGTACAAAAATTACAATCTTAGTTATGCTCTTTGTGGTAGCCATTCAAGCTACTTCCTTTGCTACACGCATTGATTCTGTGGACATTATCCACTATAACCTTTCCCTTTCTATGCAGAATATTACCAGCAAACAAATTACTGGAAAGGCAAGTTTAAAAGTTAAACCTAATTTTAATAATTTACAGGTGATTACACTCGATTTATTAAAACTTGAAATCGATTCAATAATCAGCAACAATGTTGCCAGTAGCTTTACGCAATCAGATTCTACTTTTAGCATTCTACTCGATAAAGAATACTACCCACAAGACAGTATTTTATTAGAAATATATTATCATGGTTCACCCACTAAAGACAGTCGTTGGGGCGGATTTTACTACTCCGGAAATTACGCCTTTAATATGGGTGTTGGCATGGGTTCAAACCCGCCAAATTTTGGCAGATGCTGGTTTCCTTGCAACGATAATTTCACCGACAGGGCCACTTATGAATTTCATATTACAACAGATACAGGGTTTATGGCGGTATGCAGCGGTATGCAAGAACCTGCTACCTTCCACCCAAATGGCAGTATTACATGGCATTGGCGCTTGGCTCAAACCATACCCACTTACCTCGCCAATGTTGCCGTAAGCAGGTATGTTTTGATAAATAGCGCTTATGCAGGTATTCAAAGAAATATTCCAGTTGTTTTGGCCGTAGCTGCGGCAGATACAAGCAAAGCAAAAGCGTCATTTTTTAGGCTGAACCAAGCCCTATTATGTTTTGAAGAACGTTTTGGTCCGTATTTGTTTGATAGGGTTGGCTATGTGGGTGTACCTTTTAATGCAGGTGCCATGGAACATGCCTGCAATATTTCTTACCCGCTTTATGCCGTTGATGGTACAGGGAATTATGAAACTTTAATGGCGCACGAACTGGCGCACAGTTGGTGGGGAAATTTAGTAACCACGCGCACCGCCAGCGATATGTGGCTAAACGAAGGTTGGGCAAGCTATTGCGAAGCTTTGTTTTTAGAATGTGCCTATGGTAAAAATGCCTACGATGAAAAAATTGGTTCAGAACTATTCGAATCTTTGCGTTGGGCGCATGTAAGAGATGGTGGATTTTTACCAGTTTCGGGTGTTCCATTAGCACAAACATATGGCACTCATGTATACACAAAAGGCGGATTAATGGTGCATACGCTCAGAAATATGATGGGAGATTCTGCCTTTTTTGCGGCTTGTAAAAATTATTTGGCCACCCTTAAATTCAGAGATGTGAATTCTTTTAATTTAATGGATTATTTTACCGGATACTCCAAAGTAAACATGGTAGATTTTTTCAATACTTGGATATATGATGCCGGCGACCACGATTTTCAAATAAGCTCGTTTAAAGAACAAAATACACCTGGCAGTTTTTTGGTAGAGGTACAACAACAAAGGCGACATAAAACAAATTTAGTAAAACTGGCAGAACCTAATTTGAAGATTTATTACACCGATGGCAGCAGCTTTACCACCCCTATTTCCCTCTCATTTAATTGGGAAGGAAAGGCCAGTTCAAGCATAAATTTAACTTCATCGCAAAGTAAAAATATTGCCTTTGTAGTTTTGAATGAAGACAATAAAATAGTCTTGGGCAAAACCATTCAAAAGGATTGGATAAAAACCACAGGTGTTGAGAATTTCAGCAATGCCTTACTTACTTTTACGGTTAAAAATATAACAGATTCTGCTTTGGTATATATAGAGCATCACTATGCTGAACCAAATGTTTTAAATAAAGCTATGTTACCCGCTGGTATTCGCCTTTCGCGCGAGCGCTATTGGAAGGTAAATGGAATTTGGTCGGCCAATAATTTTGATGCCACTGCATTTTTTAATTATGATGGTTCTACTCCTAGCACTAAAAATGCGGGATTTTTAGACAATGAACTTATTGTTGGCATAGAAGACAGTTTGGTTTTGTTGCACAGACCCAATGCTTCGGAACCGTTTATGGTTGAAACGGATTTAACCTTCCAACCTGGCCCAAGTAAAACAGATAAGGTAGGTAGGTTTTGGGTAAATGAATTAAAACGCGGCGATTATGTATTTGGCTATCGCGATATAACAGCAAGTACAAAAGAATTAACCAAAGAAAAGCGTGTATTAACTATTTTTCCAAACCCTACAGACAACCTCTTAACCATTAATTTGCCTGAAAAACATACCCATGGAACAATAAAAATAAGCGATAATCAAGGGAGGTTTGTAAAAGAACTGAATTTTAACGCAGGAGATAAAAAAATGATTATCGAAACAAGTAAATTTGGTTCAGGCCTATTCTACTTAACTTTTGAAGACGAAAAGGGTAAACTCTCTAAAAGCTTTATTGTTAAATAAAAATGCAAAAACCTTCAGTTTCACCTATTCAAATCAAACGTTTTATAAACGGTAAATATGAATTTACAGAAGATTTATTAGCCGTTGAAGAGCCATTGGAAATTCGCCTTGGTTTTGGTTTAAGTCAAAACAGAGCGCAACAACGCATTTCGGTTACCATGCGCACGCCTGGCAATGATTTTGAATTGGCCATAGGCTTTTTATTTACCGAGGGAATTATTGCATCTATACAAGATATTTTAACCATTCAATACTGCACAGAAGCGCAAACGCAGGAGCAGCATTTTAATGTAATTCGGGTTGAACTCAAAGAAAATGTAGATTTTGATAGTGCCACCTTACAAAGAAATTTTTATACTAGCTCTAGTTGTGGCGTTTGCGGAAAAGCCAGTATTGATGCTGTTTTTCAGCAATGCGACACCAAAGAGAAGTCTATATTTTCAATAAGCCCTTCTGTTATTTTAGCGTTATCGGAAACCTTGAGAAGCCAACAGCAAGTGTTTAAATATACAGGCGGCTTGCATGGTTGTGGTTTGTTTGATTTAAAGGGTAAACTTTTATTAAGCAGAGAAGATGTGGGGCGACATAATGCTTTGGATAAATTGATTGGTGCAGCATTAGGTTCAGACCAAAATATATTAGAAAAAAGTATGTTGGTTTTAAGTGGCAGAGCGAGTTTTGAATTATTGCAAAAAGCGGCTATGGCGCAAATTCCAATGGTTGTTTCTGTAGGTGCGCCGAGCAGTTTGGCTGTAGAAACAGCCAAACAATTCGACATTACTTTAATTGGGTTTGTAAAAGCAGATAAGTTTAACATTTACGCTGGTGCGCAACGTTTAAATTAACTCCTCCTCCTCTATTTCTGCCTCTACCACCGTATCTTTTTCTATGCGTAAGTTGTCTATGATAAAGGCCTGCCTATCCATGGTGTTTTTGCCCATATAATATTCGAGCATTTTTTGAATGGGCATATCCGGATTTAAAACTACAGGTTGTAAACGCATATCCTCGCCAATAAACAAGCCAAACTCTTCAGGAGAAATCTCTCCGAGTCCCTTAAAACGCGTAATTTCTGGTCGAACACCCAACTGCTTAATAGCATCTTGACGTTCTTGGTCGGTATAACAGTAAATGGTTTTTTGTTTATTTCTCACCCTAAACAAAGGTGTTTCAAGAATATACAAATGGCCATTTTTAGCTAAATCTGGAAAAAACTGCAAGAAGAAAGTAAGCAATAACAAACGAATGTGCATTCCATCAACGTCGGCATCTGTTGCCACCACAATTCTATTATAGCGCAAATCTTCGATGCTTTCTTCAATGTTTAAAGCATGTTGCAGAAGATTAAACTCTTCGTTTTCGTAAACAACTTTTTTGGTTAAGCCATAGCTATTAAGTGGCTTTCCGCGCAAACTAAAAACGGCTTGTAATTCTACATTTCTACTCTTGGTAATAGAACCACTGGCCGAGTCTCCCTCGGTAATAAACAAGGTGGTTTCTAACTTACGTTCGTCCTTACCATCATTAAAATGGATGCGGCAATCGCGCAATTTCTTATTGTGTAAGTTGGCTTTTTTGGCTCTTTCATTGGCTAATTTTTTAATACCAGCCATTTCCTTGCGCTCTCTTTCGCTTTGGTTAATTCTGCGTAAAAGAGCGTCTGCTGCATCTGGGTGTTTATGAAGGTAATCATCTAAACTCTTCTTCATAAAATCCATTACAAATTGCTTCACCGTTTGCGACTCGGTAGGCGCCATGGTTTGGGAACCTAATTTAGTTTTGGTTTGACTTTCAAAAACGGGCTCTTGCACACGAATACTAACCGCTGCAATGATACTGGCGCGGATATCTGCTAAATCAAAATCTTTCTTATAAAAATCGCGAACGGTTTTGGCAAAGGCTTCCCTAAAGGCATTTAAATGGGTTCCACCTTGGGTGGTATGCTGACCATTTACAAAACTGTAATACTCCTCACCATATTGATTTTCGTGGGTTAAAGCCACCTCAATATCTTCGCCTTTTAAATGTATGATTGGATATCTAAGTGCTTCTTCATTGGTTTTTCGCTTTAATAAATCGAGTAAACCGTCTTTAGAAAAATACTTTTTATCGTTGAACCAAATAGTTAATCCACTATTTAAATAAACATAATTCCAGAGCATATTTTCTATATACTCATTGATGTATTTAAAGTGTTTAAAAATGGTATCATCTGCTACAAAGGAAATAGCGGTTCCGTTAGGCTCAATGGTATCTTGAAGTTTATGGTCTTTCACCATTTGGCCCTTTTCAAATTCTACAATTTTAGTTTTACCTTCTCTAAAAGATTGAACTTTAAAATGCTGCGAAAGTGCGTTTACAGCCTTGGTTCCTACCCCATTTAAACCAACAGACTTTTTAAATGCTTTGGAGTCGTATTTTCCACCCGTATTAATTTGAGAAACACATTCTATTACTTTTCCAAGGGGTATACCACGACCATAATCTCTGATAAAAGCTTTGTTATCGGTAATTTTAATGTCGATTTGGCGACCATTACCCATCACAAACTCGTCTATTGAATTATCTAATATTTCTTTGATAAGGATATAAATACCATCATCCATGGCACTACCATCGCCGAGTTTACCAATGTACATCCCCGGACGTAAACGTATGTGTTCGCGCCAATCTAGGGAGCGAATACTACTCTCATCATAATTTACAACTTCTTCTGCCATATACCTTTTATGAAAACGCTAAGGTAAGTAGTTTTAATGAATACTTTTGAGTTGGTTTTACACAAAATTGTGGAAAAACTTTGGGTTCAGGACAATAAAAAACCCCGAGGCGAAAGGCCTCGGGGTTTTCTGAAATTTTAGTTAATAAAACTAGCGAATAGCAGCTTCAAACAAAGGATTGTTGAAGAATCTTCTGAATTCTACATCTTCTTTGGCCATTTTTCTAGCAGCACCATTTTTAGCTACTGCTTGAGCCAAATTGGTAGTACAAACATCTTGACTATTCATTCTAGCACCGCAAATAGCGCGCAGGTAATAATGTTCCCAAGTTAATTCGTCGGGGTTAATGCCATCGATAATGTTTTTAGCACCAGCAGCATTTCCATTTAACAATTGAGCTAATGCTACGTTAAAATCAGATTTACCACTCTTAGTGAAATTATTGATAGCAGCACTGTAATTTCCAGCTTTGATATCTAAAACGCCAAGGTTGTAATAGGTGTTAGCTCCATTATCTGCAGCTTGTTTGTAATATTTACGAGCAGAAACTAAATCGCCTTTAGCGCGAGCTAAAGCACCGATGTTAGCTAATACCAAACCATTTTTGGGGTCAATATCGAAAGCTTTGTTTAATTGAGCGGCAGCACCATCGTAGTTTTTGTTGTTTAAGTACATAACGCCTAAATCGTTAAAACCTCTCCAATCAGAGCTAAACTGATTGTTGTAGGCTATTGTGGCCTCTTCTTTTAATTTAGCATCAGTAGTAATCACCTTCAAATGGTACAATTCCGATTGGTTTAATTGTGTGTATTTGCCATGGAAAGTAGCTAATTGAGCATCAGTTTTGAATGGTTTGCCACCAATAACAACTAATTCAGATTTACGTAATTTAGGTAAAATAGTTTCAGCAGATTTCTTCCAAGATTTTTCAAAGTTTTTACGTAACTGCGCTTCGCGCTCCACATCGTTGATGCTAGCATTGTTGATAATAGCAATCATCGCATCTTTATCTGCTATTTTTGAAGAAGCTAATTCAGTAGCAAAACCTTTCCAGTCTTCTGCTAACATATAGCCCATGCTAAAGTTGCTATCGTTTACCTCAGAGAAACCTAATTTCTTAAGTTCTTTTCTGAAATAAGCAAAAGTAGAAGTAGAACGACCTTTAGATAAACTACTGTTTCTCTCTAATTCACCATCAGGAGATGCAAAAGCATTGATAGAAATACCTCTAACCACCCAATTGGCATCTTTTTTCAATAAAGTTTTTAACTGAGCAATTTGCTTTTTATTATCCAAAGCTTTACCGCTTTTAAAGTTTGGATTAAAGCGCTCAACATCCATTGGGAAATAAATATTAACAGCTTTGTTAGTTAGTTCTGGTTTGTAGTTATCAGCAGCTAGATAGGTTTCATTGGTATATTTTACCATAGATGCTGTAGTAATGGTTCCCATTACTTTAATACTATCAGGAACTGTTAAAGTAGTTTCTTTGTATAGAAAACGTGGTAATAAATCCACATTTTTCATTTCAGCAGTGTAAGCTATTTTATCTGTATAGCTAATGGTGCCGCCTTGCGATGCATTAATAGTGTAATCTGCAGAACCTTCTGCTTTTTCACCTTTAATGGTAGCTGTTCTTAAATTAATTTCTTTACCATCCTTTGTTTTTAAGTAAGGTGTAAACGTAACCACAGCCTTAGACTTCATGGTTTTTGGAGGTAATGTTCCTGTAATCACAACTTGCACTGAGTCGCCTCTCATTTCCAAAGGGTCTGGATTTACAGAATACGAGTTTTTGGTAAGATTGGGTCCACTACATGCAGCAACTAAAATAGAAGTAGTTAAACTGATGGGTAGAACTTTTTTGAAAAAATCCTTCATTGTTTTTTATTTTTGTTGCGCAATATTAATGAATTGACCTAAAAAATAAAAAATAAATCTCATTTTGTATATTATTAAAATAAAAGGCAAAGCCAAAATACCTGATTATTTGCAGCTAAGAGACGATAACTTTACACTCATTGCATATACCCGCACAGATAGGCCAGAGAAGGCTTTAGAGAAATGTGGATTAGGTAATCAGATACCCCAAATTATGAAATTAATGAATGAAATTCCGTTTGGAAAAATGACAAAACTTGAATTATTATGACAGAGCAAGAAGCAATAATTTCGCTAGAAGGTGTAAGTATATTCCAACAAGATAACCTCGTATTATCAGATGTTAACTTTAATATTCACCCCGGAGAATTTGTATATTTAATAGGTTCAACCGGAAGCGGCAAATCTTCTTTGTTGAAAATTTTGTACGGAGAATTGAAGATAGAAAAAGGCAATGCACAAATTGCGGGATTTGATTTAAAGAAGTTAAAAAAGTCGCAAATTCCCCTGCTTAGAAGAAAACTAGGCGTTGTGTTTCAAGATTTTCAGTTGTTATTCGACAGGGATGTTTATGAAAATTTGAATTTTGTTTTGCGTGCTACTGCCTGGAAAAACAAAGCTGAAATAGTTCAAAGAATTAAAGAGGTTTTAGAAATGGTAAACTTGGGTACAAAATCTCATAAAATGCCCTTCGAACTTAGTGGTGGAGAGCAGCAAAGACTTGCCATTGCCCGCGCTTTGTTAAATAAACCTGAGGTGATTTTGGCTGATGAACCAACGGGAAACCTAGACCCACAAACCAGTGATGAGCTATTAACCTTATTACACCAAATTAGTTTGTCTGGAACTGCCATTTTAATGGCCACGCACGATTATCGTATTTTGGAAAAATTTCCAGCTGGGATTATGCGTTGTGAAGGTGGTAAAGTATTAAACCACAAACTACTAAACGAGTTTAATCAAGCAGCTCAATAATTTGATGTGCATGCATTTGCACATCAAACTTATTTTTTAAAACATCTTTTCTATACTGCAATTGGTCTTCGCTAAAAACTTGCTGATTTAACAGGTTAATTTTCTCATTCATTTCTTCTGCACTATCAGCTATTTGGGTCACCTCGGCTAATCCTGTTTCTGCTACCATGGGCGAATTTACTAGAATAAAGCGGCCATTATACATAACATTAATGAGTTTTAATTTAATACCTGTGGCCTGAAAAGTAGGCAGAATATTAATGTGTGCTTTGCGTATATATTCATTGATGGCCTCTGGATTTAAATTTTGCTTTAAATCAATATGCGGATACTTGGCTATGGCATTTTGCAATTCTTTACTTGCGCCATCCCCTCCTATTATTAAGGTGTCTGAGCGTTTTGAAAAAACTTCATTAACCAAATATAAAGCTGCCAAATTATTCTCGGCAACACTCAACTTGCCGTGATAAAAGCTAAAATCACCTTTGCCAGTTTGAATATTTACTTGTTTATTCCCATGAAAGGCTGGAGTTAGTTTTACTTTTTGACCATAATATTTGTGTAAATCTATATAATCCTTAGCCGAAATTGCCAATATATACTGGGCATTATGAAGCCTGCACTCATAGTTTTTCAGCAACTTAGATTCTATATAATAATAGGTTTTAAGAAAAATATTGTTTTCAGAAGCTGCCAACAAATCATAATAATCGTGCTCTATATTGTGCATGCGCACCAATTTAAGTCTATGCTTTAATTGAATATTATTGATTAAAAAAGTGCTATGCAGGCCTTCAAATAAAATTGGCGCATCATCTTTTAACAGATTTTTTATTAGCTGAGGATGATTTCTGCTACTAACCAAATAGGGCAATGTTAGATTTATAACCCACTTCTTTCTTTTATAATAGTAAACCTCTTTACAATATTTGTTTAACTCAGTTTGAACTTGCCTATCGCCGTATTCAAAGCAATGCAAAGTAATTGATACACCTGCTTCATAAAGTGCTTTTAATTTATAAAATACATCAATTACGCCACCATAATTGGCGGGAAACGGAATATCAAAGGAAATTATATGCAGGGATTTATTCACTTAAATACGGGCAAAAAGTTTTTGAAGTTTGTTCGACTCTTCCTGCAAATTATAAACTTGTGCTGCTCTTTTACAATTATTCCTCAATTTTTCATACAATTCTTTGTCGTTTAGCAATTTATTTAAGGCCGCAGCAATTTCATTTGGTTCAGCCTTACATAAAACTGCTACTTCATGCTCTTTATTTATGGCTTCATATTCTGGGAAATTGGCACAAATTTGAGGCTTACCGGCATGGATATAATCAAAAAACTTATTGGCTAAAGAGTAATAATAACTCAAGCCATTGGGCAATAATAAATTGCAACAAATATGAGCTTGTAAGGTTAGTTCTGGCAATTTATTGGGCAATACAAACCCTAAAAAAACAACTTTATCATGTAATTTTTCGGCTTGAACCAATGCACGCAACGACTCGCTTAAATCGCCTTCACCAGCTATCCACAATACTGCCTCTACCTCTCTCATGGCAAAAATAAGTTCTTCTATGCCTCTGCCAACATTTAGGGCTCCTTGATATAAAATAATGGGTTTAATGGGTTGGTTCGAACCAAAACTAGCAAGGCTTTGTAGGGGCGGCACATTCATAATGCTATGAAAAGGTATGCCATGCTGTTGTGTGAATAATTTTGCCAAAGCTGGTCCAACCGTATAAGCTAAATCTACTTTAGGAATGCAACTATTACCAATTAAACTCCAACAATATTTCACTGCTTTTCTATTGTACAGCTCGGGCACTTCTGTAAAATATTCATGGGCATCAAAAACCAATTTTTTACCGCGCAATTTTGCAACTACTGTGTTGGGCAAAAGGGTGTCATAATCTACGGCTAAAAGAATATCGCAACCGGCAAACAATAGATAAAACAAGAGTCTTAAGTTGTATTCTATATAAAAAAGTTTGCCTTTTTCAAAAAAGCAATTCAATCTTTTTCGCGCAAAAACTTCTTGTTGTAAAGGCAAAGATTTCTTTCTTTTTCTACCAACTAAACAAACCTGAAACCCTGCTTCACACAAAATTTTACCGTGTCGCTGCATGCGTTGGTCGTAAGTTAAATCATTACTTACACAAATTATTATCCTCTTCGGTTTGCCCAAACTATTTGTTGCTGTAAATTGAGTTGCAATATACCTTTATCTATTAAAATTCTGCAAGCAGTAGCTAATTCGGCATCTCTGTAATGGGGAATTAAAACAAGTAACTCTTTTATAGAATAGGCTTTCTCCCAATCAATTAATCTTAATTGATTGCAAAGCGTAGCCAACTTTTCTTCTGTCCAATATTTTCCAATTTTCTCTTTACAAACATCGCAAACGCCGCAATCCATTACATTTAATTCATCAAAATACTTCAACAATACCCTGCTTCTGCACAAACTTGTGTTTTCTGCATAGGCTATCATCGCTTCTAGCTTTTCGAATTCCATTTTTTTTCGAAACTTAATAAAGGCGTCATTCACCGGGAGGTATTGTTTAGCTAGTCGTGGCCCCATAAACCGAATGCTTGGTTCATTTATTTGCGGCAAATATTCTAGCACATTTAACTCTTGCAATTTTATTAAATAGCTTCGCAAGGTAGATTCAGAAACATTTAATTGCATCGCTAAATTTTTCTCTGCAATAGCTACATCATAATCAAAAATTCCGCCATAGCTACGGAGCAATAATTGAAGCAAATCTGAGTATATTTGAGACGTTTGTTGAAACTGATATAATTCGTTTCCTTTTAGGCTGAACCTAATGCGCGAGGGCAAGTTGATGGCCTCATTTACCTGCAATAACTCCAACTGCGACAATAATTTTAAGGCATTAAAAATAGATACAGCAGGCAACTTTACTTGTTGCGCAAAAGCTGGTAAATCGAAGGTAAAATCTTGCTCTGAACTTTGTCCAACTGCCACCTGAAAATAGCTTCCTAAATGATTGTAAACTTCGGCTAAAAATTCTGGTTCGGGAAATTGCTTAGTTAGTTTGGCCCTCATTATATGTGCATCAGCGTGATGGTAAAGCAGCAAACAATAAGCGGCGTTTCCGTTTCTTCCTGCCCTCCCCGCCTCTTGATAATAAGCTTCTAGGCAATCTGGAATTTGATAATGAACCACCAATTTACAATCGGGTTTATCTATTCCCATACCAAACGCATTGGTGCACACCATTATTCGGGTTTTATTTTTAATCCAATTATCTTGCCTTACTTGTCTTTCTTCTGCCATTAAACCTGCATGATAAAAGGAAGCATTTAATCCGTTTTGAACCAAATAATCTGCAAGCTCCTCAGCTAATTTTCTATTACGTACATATACTAAGCCGCTGCCTTTCATCATTTGAAAGGCATTGAGCATTTTTTCTAACTTATTTTCATGATAGCGTACAATATAGTGTAGATTTAGCCTTTCGAAACTTTTTCTAAAAGCTAATTTTTTTTTGAATCCAAGTTGAGATTGGATATCCTCTACTACCGCGGCGGTTGCAGAGGCCGTTAATGCCAGTACAGGCACATCTGGAAAAAGCTCACGTACTTCTTTAATCTTTCGGTACTCTGGTCTAAAATCGTAACCCCACTGACTAATACAATGCGCTTCATCAATGGCCAACAGGCAAATATTCATTTGCAGCAATTGGCTTTTTAATAGGTCTGAACCTAATCGTTCTGGCGAAAGGTATAAAAATTTCACTCCCCCATGCACACAATTGTTGAGGATAAGTTGAATATCGGGTTGGCTCAAACCGGAATAAATGGCTTGTGCGGCTATCCCTTTGCTTTGCAGATTGGCCACTTGATCTTTCATAAGCGCAATAAGTGGTGAAACTACCAAACACAAGCCATTCATGGCCATGGCAGGCACCTGAAAACAGATAGATTTTCCGCCACCTGTAGGCAATAAAGCGAGGGTGTCGTTTCCAGCCAAAACGGCCTCCACAATATCTTGTTGCAAGGGTCTAAATTCATCGTAACCCCAATAAGATTTTAAAACTTCGTGAATGGTCAAGGCTTATTCATTCATTATAATTCCGTCTTTAATTGTCAATTGCCTATCGCTCTGAGCGGCCAAACTTTGGTTGTGGGTAACAATAACAAAGGTTTGACCCAAATCTGCCCTTAATTGAAAGAACAATTGATGTAAATCCTCTGCCGATTTTGAGTCGAGGTTACCACTGGGCTCATCGGCTAAGATAACCGAAGGTTTGTTCATAAGTGCCCTAGCTACCGCCACCCGTTGTTGTTCTCCGCCACTGAGCGCGCTTGGTTTGTGATTTTGGCGGGCCGAAATACCAAGATAGTTCAATAATTCTTTGGCGCGAACTTGCGCTTCTGCTGGTTTTACGCCACCAATAAAGGCAGGCATGCATACATTTTCTAGGGCGGTAAATTCTGGAAGCAATTGGTGAAATTGAAAAACGAAGCCAATTTCTTTATTCCTAAAATCGGCCAATTTAGCACCTTTTAATTGGGCAATTTCTTTGTTATTGATTAATAAACTACCGCTATCAGCCTTATCTAGAGTGCCTAAAATCTGCAATAAAGTGGTTTTACCTGCACCCGAAGCACCCACAATAGAAACTATTTCGCCCGCTTTAATATGCAGGTTTATCCCTTTTAAAATGGGTAATTCGCCGTACGACTTATAAATATTTGACGCCTTTATCATGCTTTTCAAACATAGGATTTTTTTTCATAAAAAGTTTGAAAAGTTTGATGTTTAAGAATCCAAAAATGAGCCTTGAGAGTAATTAGTACTTTACAATTTTCTCTCGGTAAGTTTTTCCTAATTTGGAGGTTACTTCAATGATGTATATTCCAGTTTTTAAGCTTGATAAATCGTACTCATTTAAAGGATTAAAATCAAATTTATGCAAAACGCCATTCATGCCGTATAAAGTAATAGAAGAAATATCATCAGATTTTAAACTTAATTTAAGTATATTATTCACCGGATTAGGAAACAAAACAAGGAGATTATGTTTTTTAATTGGGGGTGTATAGTTTAGACCAAAATCTTTTAAACTCCTTTTGAAAAGTCCTGAGTTTGAGCTCAGAAAAATTTCGGAATTCTTAATAAATAAACTAATAGCAGAAAAGGCTGGTGTATTGGGTAAACCATCGAAATATGGATGCCAATCACTCCCTTTGTTATTAGAATAATAAACACCAGATTTAGTTGTTATAAAATAACTTCCAAGATACTCTCTAATATCAAATACATTTTCACTTGAAATCCCATTCATAAGTGATTTCCATGTTAACCCTGAATCCAAGCTACCAAAAACACCATTTATAGTACCCGCCATAATTAAGTTGTCAAATTTTACTAAAACATTAATTTTGTTTCCAAGCATAGTGCTATTTAGTTTTATCCATTTCATTGAATCAAGATTAAGTTGAAAAAAACCATTATTTGTACCTGCCAAAATAATTTTAGTAGAAATTGGAAGTACTGTGTTTACTATTCGATTTGTTAATCCATTATTAATCGCAATAATATTTTCAAAACCATCATAGAAATATAACCCATTCCCATTTGTTCTAAAGTAAATATTGTTTTGATGTCTTAAATAACCAGAAATAACTATACCATTTTGGGGTTTGAATTTTAAATAATTGTTTTTCCCAAAATCTAAACTATAAAATAATCCTGAAGAGTGAACTATCCAAAGTGTGTCATTTTCATATGAATAATTATAAGTTAATCCATAAATTCTACTTTCATCTCGTGACCAATTTTTTCCGTTATCATTGCTAGTTATCGTCCAATGTCTTGATGTGGTGATAAGATTTTCTCCCATTCCAAAAATATCATTACACAATAACCCACGGTTAAATCCATTATTTATCGGTCTCCAATTTTCATTGTATTTTGCATGGAATAATCCCTCATCAGTACCTATTATAAACTCGTTTTCATTGATAGTTTTTGTGCATGTTATATTTGTTCCATCTATCAAACTTGAATGAGGAATTATTGTCCATTTTTGGCCATTATTGTTCGAAATATAAAATTTACCATTAATTGATGCGAAAATGCCATTATGGTCCATTCTAAAAACATGTAACATTGAATCATTCTCATGTGTTAAATACTTCCAAGATTTACATGTATCAGTTGAAATAAAAGCCCCTTTATTGGTTGTGTTTGCAATTATTTTACCATTGTGCGAAAACAAACTTGTAATATTGAAATTTTCGCCTATTTCAAAAACTTTAAATGCAGAGTCGACAAAATGTTTAATATAACCATATTGACCATTAGTAACAATTAATTGGTCTCCAATAGTTAAACTAGTATGAATTGTAAAATTGGATATAAAAAGTAATCCATTAGAAATTAAATCCCAATTTTCACCTCGATTAAAAGATATTAAAACACCATTTCCATCCAAAGAAGTATTTATTCCTGCAATTAATGTATCTCCTATTGAATTTAAATTATTATATTGTCTTTCGGTAAAACTTGTATTCAACTTTTGCCAGGAATTTCCAAAATTTATTGATTTGTAAATTCCATTTTGTGTTGCAACAAATAAATCATTTTTGCTTTTTGCAAATGAATTAATTATTCCAAGTTCAATACTATTAGAATCTAATTCCCACAAAAAATCTTGAGTAGATTTATAAATGCCAGCCCCCAATGCTGCAATAAAATAGGTGTTTTCAATTTTTTCAATCGCTTTGATAGAAGAAATTGGATTGCTAATTCTATTCCATTGACTGTAACCAATGCATGGAAAAAAAATTATAATTAAAAGTAGTTTTTTGGAAAACAACATAGACTTCTTAATTAATTAGGGGCAAGTATCAGGCGCGACAACTGGGTTAATAATTAGTTTTGGATTAAAAGAGTCAGAAAAATCAAAACAGTAATAAATACATTTACATGGGTCATCATTTCCTGTAAGATTTACTTTTGTCCAACACCCTGGTGGTATAATTCCGGTAAAAGGGGAACCAGCAACACTTATGTTTACACCAGTACCAATTATTGTATAGGTTTTACCATTAGTACTCCAATTAGGCCCAAAAAATAATGTGTATAAATCAGCTGTTGATATAGTACCATTAGAGTTAGGTAATAAAATGTAATTAAATGCGTAATTTGAAATGGAATTTCCATTTTCCTCATCAAATATATTAACTGCAAACCACGCATTAAATCTTATTTCACAATCAGTATTATTTTCGGTACTCCAACTAGTTCCAGGTGAACTTAATTCAAAATCATCTAAATTGTAATTGAAACCAGTTGGCGGGTATTCAGGCCAACCTGGAGGTTGAGCTTTAATAACTTCAAACGTTAACAATAATGCATAAAAAACAAACCATCTAATGATTTGATTTGATTTGATTTGATTTGATTTCAAAAAAAAAATTATTTGTTTAACAAAGTTAATTTCATAATATTAAATAAAAACTTAAAAAAATCTTAATTGACGCCATCCCAAAAAGTTTGTAAATTTCCTTAGATATACCCATTTTGCCTTTCCTCTTCCATTTAGGTTACCCTAAAATGCCGCACCATTAGAATAAATCTCATGCTAAATTTATAAATTATCTTACACAAACACCAAAACCGTTTATAAAAAATGCATTCAACCTTAATAGTTTTTCAATATGTTCGCAATGCGTAAACTGAATACATTATGAAAAACATTGTTCCTAAAATGATTTGCTGTACCGGAATTTTTCTGGGATTGGCATTTATTCAAAACACCAAACAAAAGGGTATAGACATAGCCGCTATAGACAGGGCTGTGCAACCGGGTGCCGATTTTTACCGTTTTGCCAATGGCACTTGGCTCAAAGAAAACCCTATTCCAGCAAGCGAAAGCAGATGGGGAAGCTTTAACATTGTAGCCGAAAGAAACAACTTGGTATTAAGAGAAATCTTAGAGTTGGTGGCCAATGATAAAACCGCCACCAAAGGTTCAGCCAAAGATAAAGTGGGCACTTTTTATCGTTTGTTTTTAGACGAAGCCAAAAGAGAAAAACAAGGTGTTAGTCCGGCAAAAGCCGATTTAGACGCCATCAATAACTTAAAAAATAAAAACGAAATTATTCCACTGATTGCCAAATTTCATAGAAAAGGCATTCGCAGTTTCTTTGGTTTTTATATCGGCCAAGATTTAAAAAATAGTACTGCCTATATTCCTTACATCTCGCAAGGAGGGCTAGGTTTACCCGACCGCGACTTCTATTTTAAAACGGATGCAAAGTCGCAAAAAACGAGAGAAGAATATGTAAAACACATCGATGAAATTAATAAGTTATTTGGTTTTGGTTCAGCCCAATTTGGCCAAGATATTTTGGCTTTTGAAACGGCTTTGGCTAAGCCATCGATGAACAGAACAGAAAGAAGAAATCAAGAAAAACAGTATAACAAAAGAAGCTATACGCAATTGGTTCAGGCCTACCCTGCCATAGATTTTAAGACCTATTTCTCTGAAATCAAACTTAGTAAATTTGATAGTTTAATTGTTTCTCAGCCTGCATTTTTTGAGGCCCTGAACCAAATGTTGGCCACACAATCGCTCGAATCTATTAAAGCCTACTTAAATTGGAATGTAATGAATACCTGCGCCGGGTATTTAAATAGCGCTTTGGAAAAACAAAATTTCTACTTTTATAGCACTGTATTAACAGGAACAACCGAGCAAAAACCACTTTGGAAGCGCGGTATTGCTGCTTCTAATAGTATTGTTGGTGAATTATTGGGACAACTTTTTGTAGAGAAAACATTTACGCCAGAATCTAAAAAGCGTGTAAATGCGATGGTGGATGATATTGTAGCTGCTTTTAAAGTGAGAATAAACGGCCTTACTTGGATGAGCAACGAAACAAAAGAAAAAGCATTGGTAAAATTAGCTTCATTTAATAGAAAGTTTGGTTACCCAGACAAATGGAAAGATTACTCAAAATTAGAAATTAAAGACGATTCGTATTTGGCAAATCAATACAGAGCTTCAGAGTTTGGATTTCAAGATATGATAAACAACCTAGGCAAACCTATTGATAGAGGTCGTTGGGGCATGTTACCACAAACGGTAAATGCGTATTATAGTCCAACCTTAAACGAAATTGTATTCCCAGCAGCCATTATGCAACCTCCGTTTTTTGATGCCGAGGCAGATGATGCCGTAAATTATGGCAGTATTGGCGCGGTAATTGGCCACGAATTAACCCATGGTTTCGACGACCAAGGTGCCAAATACGGTGCAGATGGTAATTTAAAGAGCTGGTGGACAGAAGAAGATAAAAAGTTATTTGAAGGAAAAACCAAAGTATTGGTTAATCAGTTTAACAATTATTATGTAAGCGATAGTTTGCATATAAATGGCGAGCTAACGTTAGGAGAAAACATTGCAGATTTAGGCGGATTAACCATTGCTTACGAGGCTTATCAAATGAGATTAAAAAAGAATCCAGGTGAAGTAATTAATGGATTTACTCCGGAGCAAAGATTTTTTATTGGCTTTGCTCAAATTTGGAAAAACAATGTTCGTCCGGAAGCCTTACGCCAGTTAATCTTAACCGACCCTCATTCTCCAGGCGAGTTTAGGGTTTTAGGAACCTTATCTAATATGCCACAGTTTTACGAAGCATTTGGCATAAAAGAAGGTGATAAAATGTTTAGAAAAGCAAACGATAGAGCAGATATTTGGTAATGAAAAAATTAGGATTCGGATTTTTATTGGTGGTGTTTTTTAGCTCCTGCGGAGGTTCATGGATACCCACAGAAGTTGATGCCACTATGGGCAATCAAAGCAAAACATTTATCGATGAAAATCCGGATCAATTTAAAATAATAGCACCCGAGGAAGCACCTTATGCATACAAACGATTAGAAGCCATTAGAGATGCTATTTTGGCCAGTGGAGCCGTTAAACATAAAGACGATTTTGCCTGGGAACTTAAAATAGTTCACGAAGATTCTGTTTTAAATGCCTTTTGTTTGCCTGGTGGTTATATTTATGTGTACACAGGATTAATAAAATACTTAGAATCAGAGGCTGCATTAGCCGGTGTAATTGGTCACGAAATCGCCCATGCAGACGAGCGCCACAGTGTGCAACAAACCATTAAAAATATGGGAATCGGATTATTACTTCAATATGTTTTGGGGGTAGATAATTCGGGTTTATTAAATATGGGAGCCAATTTATTAAGCCTTTCTTTTAGCAGAAGCGATGAAAGCGAAGCAGACGCCCTTTCGGTAAAATACCTCTATCCCACTCCATACGATGCACGCGGTGCCGCTCATTTTTTTGAGCAATTAGAAAAAGACAAACAAACTGAGCAAATGCTCGAATTTATAAGCACACATCCAAACCCTGAGAATCGCGTACAAGAAATAGAAAAAGTTTGGGAGGAATTGGGCGGCAAAAAAGGAGAACTTTTTAAAGAGGAATATCAAAAAACCCTAAAAGACCTTCCGTAGTTCAAAATAAAACACACCTTTATTTTTGGGATAAAATCCCACAATAGCACACATTCTTTTACTGACAAGCTGCCAGTGGTGTAATTTCTGCACCTACCTTATATAAGTTGTTTTCCATAATCAATTTACTACTAATCAATACATTATAAATCACAATCTATTTAGATAGTTTAGATTCCAAGGATTGTTTTAGGGTATCTAAATTTTGATTTACATATTGCGCATTGTTTTGTATGGCCAATAAGTAGGGTTTTAGTTCGTGTAAATACGAAATTTCTTTTAACAAGATTTGGTGATAGTTTAAGATTTGGGCTACATTTTGCTCAAAATCAGGCATTTTTTGCCTTAATTCTGCTATTTCTGCTAGTTCTGCGCTAATATCCGGCACCTTCATTTCTTGTCGATACATATTGCCTTTACCTAAAAGTAGCCAATCTGGACTAATATCGGGAAATTGGTTTAATATTTTAGTAATTATCTCTAAACCAGGTTTATTTCTGCCTGAACCAATATGTGTTAATACAGGCAAGGAAACATCTAATACGGAAGCAAAGCTGCTTTTCGACATAAACTTCGCATCCATGATACTTAACACACGTTTATTTAATTCATCCATATAAGTTATTGATTACTAAGCATATTTAACAAATGTTTAAATAGCTTTACACAAATGTAAACAACCTATAACAAATGTTAAATGACTTAAAAACATTTGTTAATAACTTGGTTCAAGCTTTACTATACATTTGTTTTGCTATTTTATTGATTTATAATGCAATATGTTCAAATATTCACCCTTCAAAAACATTTGTTAAGACTGATATAAAAATAAAAACTTATGTAAATCTGTCAGTAGTAAAACATTTACCCTGCTCCTATGCTTGTAATGAGTATGGAAGACAAAATTTTAAAAACAACTACAATCATTAATAAGCCGTTGATTGAGGTATTTGATTTTTTTAGCAAGGCAGAAAATTTAAACGTGCTCACGCCGCCTAAAGTTCAATTCAAAATTTTAACTCCGCTCCCAATTCCTATGTTCCCCGGACAAATAATTAAATACCGTATTAAACTGTTTGGCATTCCGTTTTTTTGGAAAACAGAAATAGATGAATGGAATCCGCCCCATAAATTTGTAGACTCACAATTAAGTGGTCCGTATGTGGTATGGCACCACCAGCATATTTTTAAGGAAGTGGATGGAAAAACAGAAATGATTGATATTGTGAGGTATAAATCTAAAGGTTGGATTTTAGCTCCTTTTTTTCATTGGTTATTTGTAGATAAGAATGTAAATGAGATATTTGCATACCGTGAAAAACGCTTAAATGAAATCTTCGGAAATAATTAGTTCAACAAAAAAATGCGAGCATTGTGGCAACTGGACCAATGGTGAATTGGCATTTTGTTCGCATTGTGGCGAAATTTTAGATAAAGTTTACCGCGAAGAACGCGCAGAATTGGAACGAGAGCAAAGTGAACAATCGCCTATGATGCGAAAGTTTACCTTGGACAAAGCCAAGGATAGCAGATTTTGGAGTTTGGTAGAAAAGCTTGTTCAAAGCGGACAAATGGTTTTAGTTGCACTCATTACACTCATTACCCTATTTTTAGCAATTTTGCCTGCCTAATGAACCACAAACAAACCTTTGTTTTGGTACTTATCTTTTTAGTGGATAAATGGGTTCAGCATTATTTAGTTGTTCCCAATTGGTTTAGCAGTTACGCCGATGACTTGTTATTAATTCCGTTGGTTATGGGCTTGGCACTTTGGGTTCAACAAAATGTAGTTAACCCTCAATTTGCCTTTCAAAAAAAGCAAATTATTGGAACTTGGTTGTTTTTCTCTCTTTTTTTTGAAGTATTGGCTCCAATTATTTGGAGTACTGCCTATACAAGAGATATTTTGGATGTAGTTGCTTACGGTGTAGGCGCGCTAATTTTTGCGTTTTTTCTTAATCATGGCGCCGAAAAAACCAAAGAATAGGTGTATGTATTTTCCATTCCTGCATCCAAACGAATGATTCCTTCTTTTTCCGAAATATCGCCCGTAAATCCAGATACATCGGCTATTCCTTGCCAAGGCTCCAAACAGATAAATTCTTCATTCCCCAATTTCGACCAAATACCCATGAACGGAAAGCCTTCGAAATGAAGTTGAATGGCAAAACTTCCCTCGGTTTGAACCAATTTTAACCACTTACTCTTTAAATTTTTGAGCACGATGGCATCCTTATCGAACAGACTTTTATCTAGGGAAAGCAATTTTTGTTCGGTACCCAAATTTTCTACCTGATGGTTTTGCAATCCATCTGTTAATAAATGCCTATCTAAATTTTCAGGCACTTCAAATTCTATTTTATATTGATTCAGTTTTGGGTCAGGCAAATTAAATCCGGGATGCGCACCCACCGAAAAAAACATGGTTTCTTTACCTGTATTTAAAATTGAATAACTAATTATAATCGTTTCGTTTGTTACTTCATAGCTAATAAAAAACTTAAAGTCGTAAGGGAATAACTCTTTTGTTTTTTCTGAAG
>JAUYMZ010000330.1 GCA_030699355.1 Bacteroidota bacterium
TTAAAACTATCAAAACTTTATACTTCTTCTTATTTTGAAAGAAGTAACTTATACTAATTTCGAAAGGTTTTTCGATGCCTTTTAAGAACAAACGACCGGTATCGTTGGTCCATTTTTCTATTTTGGCTACATTGAGTAAGTTTACAATGGTAGACCTATGAATTTGAATAAACACATCTTCTGGCAATCTATTATCCCAATTTTTAATTGAATTGTAAGTGATACTTAACTTACCATCATTCATGTAAATTTTGGTATAATTTCCAAAAGCTTCAATGTAGTTTATATCTTGAATTTTAATAAAAGTAAGCTTGCTATCAAAGTTTAACAAGATAATTTGATCTGGCTTAAAACGCTCATCAGAATTAGGGTCGAAACCATCTGGATTGGTTGGTTTTTCTTGGTCTTCATTTAACTCAATTACACGATCGATTGCTTTTTTAAGACGATCTCCGCTAATTGGCTTCATGATATAATCTACCGCATTCAATTCAAATGCCTTAATAGCAAAATCTGGGTGAGAGGTTATAAAAATAATTTTAGGTTCACAATTGATTTCATTGAGTAAATCAATGGAAGTTAAACCATTTAAATCTATATCTAGAAACACTAAATCTGGTTTAGTATCATTAATTACTTTTCTGGCAGATTCATAATCTGAGGCTTCTCCCACAATTTCTATATGCGGAAAACCGTCTAATACCTTCTTTAATGTAGCCCTCATAAAGTCTACATCATCAACTACCACAGATTTTATTGTTTCTTTAGCCATACTCATTGTTGCATTTTTCTTAGGCTCGGTTTTAACAATACCCATAAATTGCTTTTCTATTTATTGCAAAAAAATACTTATCTTTCAATTAAACTAATATGCTCTTACACAAATTCTTAACACTCTGTATAACAAGATAATAATCTTTCAGTTTTAAACTAAAAATTAACATTAAACATTCTCTATTTCAGCAGTATCTGCATTTTGTATAGTTTCTGGTCGCATTTGCGGAAAAAACAATACATCCTGAATAGAAACTTGGTTGGTAAGCAACATACATAAACGGTCGATACCAATTCCGATACCCGCTGTTGGAGGCATTCCATATTCGAGGGCACGAAGAAAGTCGTGGTCTATAAACATGGCTTCATCATCTCCTCTTTCCATGAGTTTAACTTGCTCTTCAAACCTAGCTCTTTGGTCGATGGGGTCGTTTAACTCGGTATAGGCATTGGCAATTTCTTTTCCGTTCACCATTAATTCAAAACGTTCTACCAAGCCCTCTTTGCTGCGGTGTTTTTTGGTAAGCGGACTCATTTCAACAGGGTAATCTATAATGAAAGTAGGTTGAATAAAATTGCCTTCACACTTCTCGCTAAAGATCTCATCTATTAGTTTACCTTTTCCAATGGTTGGCGAAACCTCGATATGTAGTTTTTTACAAACCTCTCTCAGTTCGGCCTCATCCATATTACTTACATCGAAACCGGTGTATTCTAGGATGGCATCAAAGATAGAGATGCGTTTAAAAGGCGCTTTAAACTGAAGGGTGTTTTCGCCCATTGGCACTTCGGTTGTACCATGCAAATCGATGGCAACTTTCTCGAGCATTTTCTCGGTAAAGTCCATCATCCAATAGTAGTCTTTGTAAGCTACGTAGAACTCTAGGATGGTAAACTCTGGGTTATGGGTTCTGTCCATTCCCTCATTTCTAAAGTTTCTGCTAAATTCGTATACCCAATCGAAGCCCCCTACAATGAGGCGTTTTAGGTACAATTCGTTGGCAATACGCAAGTAGAATGGAACATCTAAAGCATTGTGGTGTGTAATAAAAGGTTTGGCGGCTGCGCCACCAGGGATATTTTGTAATACAGGTGTGTCTACTTCTAAAGCACCGTGTGCATTTAAAAAATCGCGGATAGAACGAATCATTTGCGACCTTTTCAAGAAAGTTTCTTTTACATGCGGATTTACAATTAAATCTGCATAGCGCTGGCGGTACCTGAATTCTGGGTCGGTAACGGCATCAAAAGTTTCGCCTTCTTTTTCTTTAACAATCGGTAGCGGGTGAAGTGCTTTGGTTAAAAGCGTAAAGGATTTGGCATGGATAGAAGTTTCACCTGTTTTGGTGGTGAACACGTAACCCTTTACACCAATAATATCGCCAATATCAAGTAGTTTTTTAAATACTACATCATATAATGTTTTATCGTCGCCTGTACAAATATCATCTCTGCGCACATACACTTGAATTCTGCCAGCATCATCTTGAATAACAGCAAAATTTGCCTTACCCATATCGCGCACACTCATAATTCTACCGGCAATGCTAATTTCTTTCCACTTATTTGCCTCTATATCCTTTGGATACTCCTGTTTAATTTCTACTGAGGTTGTATTTACCTCAAAGAGTTCGGGTGGATAAGCGTTAATACCAAGTTGGTTCAACTCTACTAATTTTTGCCTGCGGATTCTTTCCGGCTCACTTAAATGCTGATTATTTTCCATAAGAAGCGGCAAAAGTAAGGATTCTTTTGCCATGGATAAAATTAAAGTTTGTCAGGTTTTAAAAAACAAAAAAGGCAGTCCCAAAACGGAACTGCCTTTCAAAAAATATTTATCTGTGATTATGGCTTCACGTAAATTTTAGAAGCATCTCTGTAGTTTGGTAAATTTTTATACCAATCTGAAGAAGTTGTTCCACCGCTTTGAACCCACTCTACAAACTTTTTGTGCGCAGAAATAATTTGAATCTTCTCATAAGGGTAATCCCATTTCTCTGGCGTTGCAATGGCAAAAGGCAATCCTGTGCTTGTTTTGTAATAAACTCCTGAGGCAGCATTGGTAGCATCGGCATTGGTTCCAAGAACACTTGCGTTTACCAATGAAGAAGGTAATTGTCCGGGCAAATGCACTTCATATCCCCTACCTTTTCCAGGCTCGTCTATAAAGATAAACGGATTAAATGTTCCTACGTTTGCAGTAACGGCAGTTGTAAGTGTAATACGAGCAAACAAAGTATCTGTTTCTACATAACTTGTATTTGGCAATGTATTATACGTTGCAATAAGTGCTTTAGAATTAGAGAACACATTTAAAATAGCAGCTGTAGAGGCAGCTTCTAAACCAATAATGGTAGAGCCAGAATTTACAGTAACATTGCTTCTAGTGAAAGGAAGGGCAACAGAAAAGGCATTTTTAAATACACCACCCGCTGCACGCAATTTGTATTTAGCATTTAAATCTTTAATTTGATTATTACCATTGGTTACAGCATGGTATTGAAAATCTACCACCACATCATTTAAATCGTAATCACCTTTACTAGGCCATAAATCTTCGAAAGCAACAGAAGCCATAGTATTACGAGATGGGTAATACACATTAAAAGCACGTTGGGCATCATTTGGATATTCATCATACACATCATTTACACCGTCGCCATCGGCATCAACACTTGGCGTAGTAGGCAACATATCTTCCTTAACAATGGCTTCAACCGGATTTGCAGAGGCATAAATAATTACATCATTAAAATCATCATCGCTTGAACCATCTCTTCTTAAGTCTTCGAAACCAATTAAGAAACGTTGGGTTGGATTATCATATAACAAAACCACATGTTCTTTTTTATCGGCAGCAGTTTCTGGGTTCATAGAGCGGATAGAAGTATAAAACCCATTACCACCAGTTACAGTAGTACCATTCCAACCATCAGCAGCAATAGCGAAACCAATCGCAGTATCGGCACCCCATCTTCCAATTTTCACTTTATTACCCGTGGCTAAAGAACCACCGCTACCGCTGTACGAACAATTAGGAAAAATAGCGATAAACGAATCCACTTGAGCAATGGTAGTAGGTTTGTTATTTTTATTGTATACAAAGTAGAATAAACCATTTTTATAACCAGCACCTTCATGCACAAAAGTAATCCACACATCACATTGTTCTGTTAAAATAAGATTGCGTTCTACGTTGGCATTCAAATATGCCGGGCGAAAAGTTGGAACGGGCTGACGTTCTGGCAAAGATGCGTTAACATCATCTAAAAAGGTTTGAGAAACTACATCATTAGGAGTAACTAAATAATTGGGTCTACCACCGCTCAATCCGGTAGTAAAAGTACCAAGGCGGAAAGAATACTTGCTGGCATTTTTACCTAAAACTGGGTACGAACCAATTCTATTTTCGCCACGTGTAACAATACGCTCAGGATTTTTACCCCCAATTCTGCTTGTTATCTTTCCACCTGCAACAGTTGCAATAACATTATTAGGTAAACCAATATAATCTGAATTAATCACAACTTCTTTCACTGCTGTTGGCAATTCAAAGTTTGCATCTAATACCCCGTTGGCATTGGTACTACCAGTAAAAAGAATTTTACCTCCCTCTTCTGGCGCGGCAGTCATAATATCTACACGCAAACCTTTTAAAGGTTTATCTTCATTCGTTAATAAAGTGATTTGGGCATTTACAATGTCGGATGATTTAAAGTTAAAACCAGCAGGAACCTTTAATTGGTTCATGTCTGTTATTTCGCCTGAAGGTGTTTCATCGGTTTGCTCTTTTAAATCTTTTTTGCAGGAAACAACAAGAAGAACTAAAGAGGCAAAAATTAGAAGGTTTTTCATTGGTTTATTATTTATTATTTTTGTTTTTAATGTAGTAACAAAGTATTGACCAAAAACTAAAATACTGTTTTTCAATCAACTAATTTGAGAACCTTGTTTCAATTTTACACGAATTAAATATAAAATTCCCTTTTTCGGACAAATCATTTATTCTTTATTTTGTTTTAATCGCCAAATATTGGTTTTGGCCTTTTGATGCATGCTACTTTCATAATCTACTTGCGTAAAACTAGAAACCTTTTCATAATAAGATTTTGCAATATTTTTATAATTCATGTTTTCATAAATCAATCCTAATTGCAAGCAGGCGTTTGGATTTAGATAGGTTTTCATTCCTGCCCCTGCCTCTAAACTAGCCTTATAATAATGGATAGCCTCTGAGGGTTTGTTTAATTCTTGGTATATTCTACCCAATCGGTACTTACATTCTACCTGCTGATACACACTTGGCAATTTAGAGATGTTAACATCCAATAATAGGGCTAAAGCCTTCTCATAATAGCCGCCATCAAACAGCAAGCGAGATTTCAAAAGTGGTAAAGAGGGATAAATTCCGTTTTTTAAGTCTGATTGCAAAAGTTTTAATTCGGACCCAGCATCTTTGGTATGTTTTTGCATTAAATCGTGGTAGATAAAAAACTTGCTCGTGTCTTTTTCTAACCAGGCCAACCAAGAAAGTTTTTGATAGGCCTCCTTAATAGAATTCTTGGTTTTACTAAAGGTGATGTATTTTTTATAATGTATGGCTGCGTTCTGATCCAATTGATGCAGCAGCAAATCGCCCATGATATAATCTAAATAGGTTATGTGTTCATAAGAATCTCCGGTAGGCCTTGCACGCAGAACCTTTAAAGCTAAATCGTTTTCGCCAGATTTGGCCGCAATGTATGTTTTTACATAACACTGCATGAGGTTGGTTTGGGATTCTTTAGCATAAGGCAAATAAAATTGAAGGGCAGTTTCACGATCTTTTCCGAAGTTTAATTGAATAAGCGCATAAATAATAGTAGCTTGTTGTCGCTCAATGGAAGGCTCATTTTGAGAATGCTCAATATACTTTTTTAAAACATCTAAGCCTTCGTTAAAATCGCCCTCCAAACCCACTGCATGTAAAATCCAATTATACTGTGGAGGGAAACTTCCCAATAAGGCCATTAAGGCTCCCAATTCTTTTTTATGACTTAAAAAGCTAGGGAATTTTTTCTCATTTCTGTTTACTACTTGAAATGCCGTTCTAAAATCCCAGGCTGCGGCTAAGTATTCATTAAATGCCCCTTTAACAAAGGCGGCTTGCAAGTGTACACTCGATTGGTAAAACAAACGATAAGGAGAGCTTTCTGCTATGCTTTCAATTTTTTTTAAAGTAATTTGATTCTGCTTTTCAAAGGCAGGCAACATGGTTTTATCATGTTGAATCATAATTTGAAAGAAAGCCAAATAATGATTTAAATAGTGTGTGGCAATATTTTCCTGATTCAAACTTGCCTCCCTTTTAAAACATTGGTCGGCCTGCTTTAATCGCAAAGCTGCCATGTGATTCATGCCTTCTTTTAAATTAGGCGTATATTCAACAAAGGCAAGCGCCTTGACCTGAAAACTAAAAACAAGCAAAAACCAAAAAGTACAGCTCAGTTTACGCACCAAAGAAAAATAGAATTGTTCCACGAAGTAAATATAGGTTCTCGGCTAATTGAAAACAAAAAATAAATACAAAAAAAAAGTTGCCCAATGGGCAACTTTTTTTTTAAACTGTAAAATCTGCGGCAACTTCTTCAGCTAAGAGCGCATCGGTGAGCACCCTTCCGCAGTTTTCACATACAATAATCTTTTTCCTTTGCTTAATATCGCTTTGTCTTTGAGGCGGAATGCCTGCAAAACAACCGCTGCAACTTTCGCGTTCGATGGTAGCAACACCAATACCATTCTTTACACTCTTGCGAATTCTATCATAAGAATGAACCAATCTTTCGTCGGCTATTTTTACCGCACTGGCACGAATAACCAATAACTCATCCTCTTCTTTTTGAGTCTCGGCAACAATATTATCAAGCTCAGCTTTTTTATTGTTCAAATCAGCAGCTCTACCTTCTAATTCTTTTTGAAGGGTATCGATAGCCATTTTTTTCTGCTCAATATCAAACTGGGTATTTTTAATTCTTTTCTCTAAAGCTTGTTGCTCCAATCCTTGAATTTCGATTTCTTTATTTAAAGCATCAAACTCTCTGTTATTTTTAACATTCTCTAATTGCTTTTCGTATTTTTTTACTAAAGCTTTCGCATCTATAATTTTAGTTTTGTTTACCGAAATGGCTTCTTCCAATTTCGTAACATCAGCTTTCAAGTTGTTTAATCTTGTTTCCTGACCAATTATTTCATCTTCTAAATCACTCACCTCCATAGGTAGTTCACCACGGATAGCGGTAAGTTTACCAATTTTAGAATCGATTAGTTGAAGCTTATATAAAGCTTTTAATTTTTGTTCAATGCTGGTTTCTGTAGCGGTTGCCATATTTTATAAATAATAATTTACCGGATTCGTATCAATTTTTGATAAAAGGACTGCAAAAGTAGGAAATTTTTTGAGAATCAACTCACAAATTAATGATTTTGTAAATTTTTCGCTCTCATAATGACCAATATCGGCAATCATAAGTTTATCTTCTGCGTCGAAAAACTCATGGTATTTAAAATCTGCACTCACATAAGCATCGGCTCCACACGCTATTGCCTGCTTTAATAAAAAACTACCGGCCCCGCCACAAACGGCAACTTTGCGGATATTTTTATGTAAGAACGGCGTATGTCTAATCACCTTTAGTTCCATTTTTTCCTTTAAAAATGCTAAAAAGTTGGCTTCAGTCATTTCCTCTGGCAAATTTCCAATAAGGCCTGAACCAATTTCCTGGTTATCATTTAACAAGGAATATACATCGTAAGCAACTTCCTCATAAGGATGCGCGGCCTTGAGTGCCTGAACAATTTCGGCTTTTTTGTGAATAGGGAAAATTACCTCAACCCTGGTTTCTGACTCTGTATGTAATTGATTGGCTTCACCCACAAAAGGATTGGCCAAATCATTTGCCTTAAAACTTCCTTCGCCTTGCACACTAAAAGCGCAATCACTGTAATTCCCAATTTTTCCCGCACCAGCTGCAAACAAAGCATTTTTCACTTCACTTGCGTGCGCCGCAGGAACAAAAGTAACCAACTTAGCTAAGGTAGCAGTTTTTGGCAGTAAAACACGGGTTTGGTTCAAACCGAGCAGCGCAGCTATGCCTGCATTTACGCCACCTATTACATTATCTAAATTGGTATGAATGGCGTAAATAGCAATTTCATGCTGAATAGCAAGTATAACCACACGCTCAATATAATTACTTCCATTTAACTTTTTTAAACCACTAAAAACAATGGGATGATGCGCAATAATTAAATTACATCCTAAATTAATTGCCTCTATAACAACTTCTTCGGTGCAATCTAGGGTAATTAAAGCTTGGGTAATTTCTGTTTCGGCTGAACCAATAAGTAAGCCACAATTATCGTAAGATTCTTGATAAGCCTTGGGCGCAATGTTTTCTAGAAACGAGCTGAGTTCTTTAATTTTCATGGCAGATTAAGGTGCTTTCGCTAATTTATTTTTAAATTTTAGAGCCCGGTATTGTTTGAACCAAAGCGTATTTTGAAATTTCCTGATAAACCAAACTTTTGCAAAAATTACTGGGTATAAAAGATAGTTGAGGAGGGCAATGTGAATGGGAAAATGGGTTAATCCCACCTGAATATATTCGCGATAACCCTTCATGCGCTTAAAATAAGTGGCACCTTGAATATCGTAGTAGGCCACAATTTCATCTAGAAAAAGCGTTGTAATTTGCGGTTCCTTAAATACCCGAATAAACCATTCTCCATCGGCCACCAGCGAATATTTAGTATTAAAATCTCCTATTTGTTGAAAGAGTGCTCTTTTGGCAAAAGTTGCTTGGTGACAGATAGGATAATGAGAGTAAAACATGTTAAAAGTTACGGGTTTGCCTGTAATGTAATTTACCCCTGTTGGTTCATTTTTGGTTTCTACCTTGGCATAAATTAAGTGAGGAGCTTGCTGTTGCAAAGCAGCATTTACTTTGGCAAGCACATGCTCATTGTAAAACGAATCGCCTGCATTTAAAAAATAGAGGTATTCGCCTTTGGCAGCCTTTACCCCTTTATTCATGGCATCGTAAATACCCTTATCTGGTTCAGAAATAAACGTTCCAATGTAGGATTGAAATGGCTTTAAAACATCGACCGTATTATCTTTGGAACCCCCA
This sequence comes from Bacteroidota bacterium, assembly GCA_030699355.1. Taxonomy (GTDB): domain Bacteria; phylum Bacteroidota; class Bacteroidia; order UKL13-3; family UKL13-3; genus B1. Next base: position 8,943 of record JAUYMZ010000330.1, read on the forward strand.
TCTATAATAACCAGTTCAAAGTCGTTAAACGTTTGTTGAATAGCAGATTGCAGGGTATCTGTTAAAAGATTAGCTGCATTGTAACAGACCGTAATTAAACTAAATTTAGGCTGCTTTTCCATTAAAATTTGGGACAATTACATTTTTTATCTCGGGCAATTCCTTTGTGCGAACTGCAAGCAGATAAGCTTAGGATACTTGCCAACAAAATTAAAAGCATAAAAAATTTACCGTTTCTTCTCATGTTACAAAATTATAAAAACCAACGAGATTTCATTAAACTTGCAGCATATTAAAACAAACACATGGAAATTTTAGAAATTATTAAAGAATTACTTACCAACACCAAAGGATTTTTGGAGGCATTTGTGGCAGAAAATGGCTTATGGATTTATGGCCTGTTGTTTTTGATTGTTTTTTGTGAAACGGGTTTGGTAGTTTTACCTTTATTACCTGGCGATTCTCTATTATTTACAGCTGGCGTTTTGGCTGGAAATGTAAACAATAACTTAGATGTAGCCGTAATTATATTGCTGTTAATAACGGCGGCTTTATTGGGCGATAATACCAATTATTTTATTGGGAAATTTTTGGCCAAGAAAGGCGAAGGAGCCAAATTGTTTGGCATATTTACCATTAAAAAAGAATACATCCGCAAAACAGAAGAGTTTTATGAAAAACACGGAACAGTTGCCATCATTATTGCTAGGTTTGTTCCCATTGTGCGCACATTTGCTCCTTTTGTTGCAGGTGTTGGAAGCATGCAATACAGCAGATATATTACCTATTGCGTAATTGGCGCTATTCTTTGGGTAACGAGCATTACCCTTGCAGGCTACTTTTTAGGAAGCAATCCCTGGGTTCAGAAAAACTTTGAAAAAGTTGTATTTGGCATTATCATTGTTTCTGTGTTACCTGTCATTTTTCAGGTAATTAAACACCGTTTTGCAAAAAAATAAATACTACATATTACTATTATTTCTTCTTTGGTTCGAACCTATGTATGCG
>JAUYMZ010000344.1 GCA_030699355.1 Bacteroidota bacterium
CTTCAAGATGGTCAATCAACGCTTGTTCCAAATCCGATTCATACACAACATCTTTTGCTTTTAATCCTAAAAACTCAAATGTAAATGGCGATTTGATAATATCTGTTGGCCTTAATATTGTTGAATTTTCTTGAACAATTCGGCTTAATTTTTCGGGGTTATTGCTCATGCCACTCCTTTCATAATACAGGCTGTTTATTTGGCGTTTTAGTTCGCTTACACTCCAGTTGCCTTTAATGCATTCTATCTCGTAGAAGATGCGTTTTAAGTTGTCTTCGACAGGAAATAGCAATGTGAAATGTGTAAAAGATAAGCTATTAATTAACCTTCCCGGTGGTACTTGCAGAATATTTGGTTGTGTATTTTTGAATTGCTCAGTTGTCGACTGATTTATTACAACAAATAGATTTTCAATTTTATGCAATTCGTCAGTTGGCAACTGACGAATTAAGTTAAAGCCAAGTTGTTTTAATTGGTCAGAAAGTATCTGACCAATTTGAGGATATATTTTATAAAATTGGCGACTTAAAATAAGATTGGTTTCAGCTAGCCCTTTTATGTTAATTTGTTTTGCCAATTCTTTTAACAAATTTTCTCCATATTTTGCCTTGTCTTCGCCTTTTTGCTCAAACTCTACAATATAAAAACCAACCAGCCAATTACGAATTGTAAGGTGTTTATTAACCGACTTAATTGCACTAAATTAATTCCCGCCTTCACCACCCCCAACCCTCCAAACCACCCCAACAATCCCAAACAGCACACAACATAAAATTCTCAAAAAAAGACCTAATTTCGTTTTCTGAAAAAAGTAATCACAAACCAAAGACAAAAGGCAAAAGACAAAAGACCAAAAACCAACGACTAAAAACCAACGACCAACGACCAACGACCAACGACCAACGACCAACGACCAGCGTCTGCGTGATTGGTAAATTCAAATGAGAAATGGTTAATGAGAAAATAGTTAGCGAATTGTGCAATGTAAATGCAAAATTTTATGTTTATGAACCACAATGATTAAATTTGGAGAATAATTGCAATCAAATGAGCAAAATAAGAATTAAGAATTTCGGACCCATCAAGGAAGGTTTTAGTGAAACTTTGCCTGATGGCTCTATCAATGAATGGATCGATATAAAAAAGGTGACAGTTTTTATAGGGAATCAAGGTAGTGGTAAAAGTACGGTTGCAAAGTTGATTTCGACGTTTATGTGGATAGAAAAGTCGCTTATAAATGGAAAAATATCAGAATTGAATGAAGAAGATTTTATAGAAGAATATTGTAATTACTTTAGGTTAAAAAATTACTTCAAACCCACTTCAGAGATTATTTATGAGGGTGAATATTGTAATATAAGTTATTTGAACCAACAAATTTCACATGACTTAATTGAAAGGCAGGAAGCATATCATATGCCTAAAATTATGTATGTTCCAGCTGAACGTAGTTTTCTTGGGTCGGTTGAAGGTGCAGATAAAGTAACTGGCTTACCTCAACCATTAGTAACATTTATGGTGGAAAATGATAGGTCACTTATAGAGTTAAATGAATCCATAAGTTTGCCTTTTGGAGATTATACTATACGTTTTGATTCTTCAAAAAATTTAAGTTTTATAAGTGGAGCAGATTACGAATTAGAGCTAACGGCAGCATCAAGCGGTCTTCATTCTGCTGTACCTTTATTTGTTGTTTCACGTAATCTCAGTTATATTCTAGCTAGCGGAAAGTCAGACAGTTCAATTTCGGACCTTAATTCAAGACAATTACAAAAAAGAAGTAATGAACTTCGCTCTGCTAGATTAAGTTTTATAGTTAGTGATAATGATATAGATAAAGCGAATATTCAAAGATTAGAAGACATAATTGAGTCCAAATACAAGAACAGTTTGTTTGTAAATATAGTAGAAGAACCCGAACAAAATTTATTTCCAACCTCGCAGCGAAAAATGCTAAATAGTTTGTTAGAATTTAATAATTTAAGTACTGGTAATAAATTAATAATGACAACGCATAGCCCTTATTTGATAAACTATCTGACGCTTTGTGTAAAAGCTGAAATGGTTAAATCAAATATGAACTCGGATGATTCATTCAACAAAATTGCTGAAATTGTTCCTCTTGAGTCAACCGTTAAAGCTGATGATTTAGTAATTTATGAATTAAATGAAATGCTTGGAACAATAAAAAAATTGGAAGACTATAAAGGGTTACCATCCGATGATAATGAATTAAATAGTGAGCTCGAAGATTCTAATGAATTATTTGCACAACTTCAAGAAATTGAAAAAGGATGGCGATAGATTTTTTTGAACCAAAATGCACAAGCAGGTCACATTGCCAACAAACAAAGACCTAATTTTAGATCTGGCGGTATGAGGTTTAGTCAGGAATTTGAAGATGAAACAGGATTTATTCTTCGTGTTAGTGACCTTATAAAAATTGAATAATCGAATTGGTATTAAATAAACTTAAAACCATTGCGCATGTCAATTTACACCAAATTACAATGCTAACCTAAATGTATTGAACTAACGACTAAAGACTAAAGACCAACAACCAAAGACCAACAACCAAAACATGCCCGAAAAATTTAGCTTAAAAGACCATCTGTTTAATGCAGCCAAGGTGCATAAAATTGCGGTAGAAATTGCCCAGGTTTACCCAGCATTGGCACAGCATAAATTTGAAGAAGAAGTATTGCAAGCCTTCCCAAACCTAGAATTAAAAGAACGCATTTATCATATTACAAGTTGTTTAAAAAAGTATTTGCCTCCCAATTTTGAACAGGCTGTAATGATATTGGTTCAGGCCTTGCCTGCACCTTGTAACCCCTTGCTAAGCGACAATGATTTTGGCGATTTTATCTACGCGCCCTACACCCATTATGTGGCTATGTATGGCTGTGAGTCAAAGTATTTGTCCCTTTCGTTTTCGGCCTTGGAGGAGATAACCACCCGCTTCTCTGCCGAAGATGCCATCCGCTATTTTATCAATGCTTTTCCGACTGAAACGCTCGCGCAAATGCAGCTTTGGGCCACGCATTCGCACTACCATGTGCGCAGGTTGGCCAGTGAAGGATTAAGGCCAAAATTACCTTGGTGTCAGAAAATTCATTTGCCAATAGAGGCTGCCTTGCCCATATTACACAAGTTGCACGCAGATACCACGCGCTTTGTAACCCGCTCGGTGGCCAACCATTTAAATGATATTTCTAAAACCCATCCAAGCTTGGTAATTGCAGCTTTGCAACAATGGAAAAGTACGGCGCAACAAAGCGAGGCCGAGCTTCATTTTATAATCAAACATGCCTTGCGCACACTTATAAAAAATGGCGATGCCGCAGCATTATCCCTCTTAAATTTTGGTTCGAACACAAACATAGCCATACAAAATTTTAGGCTGAACCAAAGCCTACAAATGGGACAAAGTTTGCAGTTCTCTTTCGATATTTTAGCCAAAGATTCGGGTAAATTGATGATAGATTATTTGATTTATTTTAGAAGTAAAAATGGAGAAGTCAATCGCAAAAAAGTATTTAAACTCAAGCAAGTTTCGGTGCAAAAAGGGGAGCAATTGTCTATACAAAAATCGCAGCTTTTGCTCGAAAAAATGAGCACCCGAACCCTCTATCCCGGCGAGCAAGGTTTTGCCTTACAAATTAACGGACAATTGGTTCAGCAAGAAAAATTTGTACTCTTAACACAACAGAATAATGCCAAAGAAAGAAGCTAAATTATCTCGCTATGTGGCGCTGTTGCGAGGCATTAATGTAGGCGGAAAGCATAAGGTTGCTATGAAAGATTTAGTCGCGCTTTTGCAACACTTAGGGTATACCGAAATTAAAACAATTTTAAATTCGGGGAATGTTATTTTTAGCGCGCCTACTATGGCTGAACCTAAATTAGCCGCTGAAATGGAGCAAGCTTTAAGTACAAGCTTTCATTTTTCTATTCCCGTTATTGTTTTGTCTTTAGAAGCCATTCAAAACTTAATGGCAGTTAACCCATTTAGTGAAATAGAACCTACCAAAGATACGCGCTTTTATGTTTCGTTTTTAAAAGAGCGTTCAAAGGCCAACCTAGATTTGCCTTATGTTTCGGTAGATGGCTCCTTCCAAATTTTGGGGATTCACGATAAAATAATACTCAGTTTTTTGGATGTGTCAAAAGCCAAAACACCACAAGTAATGGATATCATAGAAAAAACCTATGGCAAAGAAATAACTACCCGCAATTGGAATACTTTACTTAAAATTGCGACTTAAAATATAGCTGCTGTAATGAAAAAGTTGCTGCTCTTTATGGTGTTTTTTAAGGTGGTTTTTGGGCAGATAGCCTATTGTCAAGACAGCCTTTTAAACAAGCCTAAACTTGCCATTGTAACCGGAAGTATGTTGGCCGCAGAAGTTGGATTATTGTATTATTTGCAAAACGTTTGGTACAAAGATGAAGTGCCAGATGGGTTTAAGTTTTACAACGATAGCAAAGGGTATAATCAAATAGATAAAATGGGCCATGTGTATGGTGCTTACATGGGCGGTTATATTGGGTATAAATCTTTAAAATGGGCTGGCGTTTCTAATACCAAAGCGGCCATTTATGGAGGTAGCCTCGGTTTTTTTCTTCAACTGCCCATCGAAATTTGGGATGGCATGTACCCAGGTTGGGGATTTTCTTGGAGCGATGTGGGTGCAAATGCCCTTGGTTCAGCCCTTGTTATTAGCCAAGGATTGTTGTTTAAAGACCAGCCTATTTTATATAAATTTTCTTTTAGTGAAAGTCAGTATGCCCGCATGGCAAACGGATATTTGGGTACAGGTGTTAACCAAATTTTTTATGATTATAACGGACATACCTATTGGTTGAGTGGGGGAGTAGATAAGCTGTTATTGGGCAACCGTGGTTGGGTTCCAGAATGGATAAATGTGGCATTGGGATTTACTACCCAAGGAAAAGTAAATTTTTATCCCTTGTATTATTAAGCCTTCAATTTAGGTTTGGCAAAAATGAGCATAAACATAAATACATAGCCATGCCATATAATTCTACCATCTGCTACGGTTGTTACAAAGCTAAATACGTACAAAGCAAATACCGCCAACAAGGCACCAAATGCCGCAAATGAATAGGCGTTTTTAAACAAGGAAATGTCATTTTTTAAAAGACCTCTTACGACCAATAAAGCTGGAATTCCTAAACTTAATACCAAGGATAAAAGAGTATGTGGTCTGTTAAGATTATTTTGCGCTGCGCCCCAATTAAATTGCCAAGGTTTAAAGCGCAATTCGCCGGGCGTAAGCGGGGCATATAATTGAATCAGATAATGCAAGAAAAAAAATAGGCTCAGGCCGAAACTTACATACAGTAAATGCCTGTATTGTTTACTTTGAAAAGACCAAGCCATGGCAAAAGGCAATAAAACAATGCTTGTTTCTTTGGCCATTAAGCCCAATAAAACGGCTAAAATATAGGTTTTATACCATTTTTTTAGCCAGGCATAAACACCCAATGATACAAAAAAGATAGCTCCAGGGTCAACATAACCAATGCAGGTATAATAAAAGCTTGGAAAGGAAAATAAGCCAATATAAACAGCCCACCATCTTTGCCTAGGTTCAGCCCCCATTTCTTTTAAAATATAATACAAGCAAAGTAAACTCCCGGCGGCGCAAAATAGGTTTACTAAGTTTAGCGCTGTGCTGGCAGCAAAGGGCAAAACAGAGGCAATTAAAGGCAACAAAAAGCGGCTATTGCTCATGGGGCGTATGGGCGTATCTACAATTTCGCCTCTAAAATAAGATACATACGCATTAAAGTATTGAGCATCCCAAGGCACTTGTTGAACCCAAGTTTGGTTGCCATTAAAGCGCGGCAAACAAACGAGCAACAAAGATAGTACCGCCCCCAACAACAAGTATTTTTCTTTGGGTAAACTAAGCCTCATGCGTTGGATTAAAATGTTTGTATACAATTTTTGCCTTGGCCGAACCAATGATTTGGCTTAAGGTTTCTAAACTACTTTCTTTAATTTTCTTAACACTTTTTAGTTCTTGCAGCAATAAATCTCTATTGGCTGAACCAATGCCTTTAATGCCCATTAAATCGCTTACTAAGGTGTTTTTACTACGCCTGTTTCTATGGTGTGTAATGCCAAAACGATGTGCCTCATCGCGCAGTTGTTGGATAATTTTTAAGGTCTCCGATTTTTTATCTAAATACAACGGAAACTCGTCTTCTGGGTAGTATAATTCTTCTAAGCGTTTGGCAATACCAATAATGGGTATTTTGCCATATAATTGAAGTTCCCTTAAGCTTTCTACAGCCGAACTTAATTGTCCTTTGCCTCCATCTATAATAATAAGATTGGGCAGTGGTTCATTGGTTTCTAGGAGTCCCCTGTAGCGCCTAAAAACCACCTCACGCATGGTGGCAAAATCATCCGGACCAACCACGGTTTTTGGTATAAAATGTCGGTAATCTTTTTTGCTAGGCTTGGCATCTTTAAACACCACACACGCCGAAACCGGATTGGTGCCTTGCAAGTTGGAGTTATCAAAACACTCTATGTGTTTAGGGGCATCTTTTAAACGCAAATCTTTTTGCATTTGACTCAATATTCTATCTACTTTTAAATCGGGATTAAGCAATTCGTATTGCGTTAATTTTTCGCGCTTGTAATACAATGCATTTTTCATAGATAAATCGAGCAATTTCTTTTTATCGCCCAGTTTTGGAACCGTTATTACCAAGCCAGAATCTTCCCAATCTAATTGAATGGGTACAATAATTTCTTTCGACCTCGATTGGTATTTTTCGCGCACTTCGGCAATGGCTAAACTCAATAATTCTTCATC
>JAUYMZ010000351.1 GCA_030699355.1 Bacteroidota bacterium
GATGCCATTATTTTTGGAGATATCAATGATGAGAAGAGCGAGGTAAGAAAGTATTTTGAAAACGACCGTGCTTTCTTCTTATTAGAGGAGTACAATGTGCAACCGTCTGTAGCTTACATGACCAAAGTAAGAAACGTAAACGAAGAATTAGCAGGTGGCGGTCACCACGTAGCTGCGGCACCGCACGATGCTTCTCATACAGCAAAAGAAGTTGAATCACATTCATAAAATTGTAAACAAGTAGTAACACATGTCATACGAATCACCAATTAGAGATCAGTTAGTAACCGGTGGAAAAACATACCGTGATGTCACCAGAGAAATCACGCGTCCATTGGAAAATGCACCCACCAAAGGCTGGTGGATTGGCTTCATCCTTGCAACTTTGGCTTTAGCCCTTTGGCTTGGATCAACCACTTACACCGTAGTAGTTGGTTTGGGCGCCTGGGGATTAAACAAAACCGTAGGTTGGGCTTTTGATATTACCAACTTCGTGTTCTGGGTAGGTATTGGTCACGCCGGTACCCTTATCTCAGCCGTATTATTATTGTTTCGCCAAAAATGGAGAATGTCTATCAACCGCTCTGCGGAGGCTATGACAATCTTTGCTGTAATTTGTGCGGCGTCATTTATTTTATCTCACATGGGTAGACCGTGGGTGGCTTATTGGCCAATTCCATTGCCTAATGCCTTTGGTACTTTGTGGGTAAACTTCAACTCACCATTGGTGTGGGACGTATTTGCGATTTCTACCTATTTTTCAGTTTCATTGGTATTCTGGTATGTAGGTTTGATCCCAGATATAGCTACTGTTAGAGATAGAGCAACAACCGCTGGAAGAAAATTCTGGTATGGTTTGTTTGCCATGGGTTGGACAGGTTCAACACGCACTTGGCATAGGTATGAAGTTATCAGTTTAATTTTGGCTGGTATTTCTACACCACTTGTACTTTCGGTTCACTCCATTGTATCTATGGACTTTGCTACCTCATTGGTACCAGGTTGGCATACTACCATTTTCCCTCCCTACTTTGTGGCGGGTGCTATCTTCTCGGGATTTGGCATGGTACTTACCTTGTTAATTATTGCCCGTGAGGTAATGAACTATAAAGATTATATTACAGAAGAGCACTTAGATGCCATGGCCAAAATTATTTTGGTTACAGGTACCATGGTAGGTATGGCTTACATCACAGAATTTTTTGTGGCCGCTTACTCAGGTGTAGAATATGAGCAATATGCTTTCTTAAACAGAGCTTTTGGTCCGTATTGGTGGGCATATTGGACAATGATGACTTGTAACTTAATTGCGCCTCAAGTGTTTTGGTTCAGAAAATTAAGAACCAACCCAGCATTCTTATTTGTAATGTCTATTATTGTTAATATCGGAATGTGGTTTGAGCGTTTTGTAATTATTGTAACCTCATTACATAGAGATTTCTTGCCTTCATCTTGGGCAATGTATACACCAACGATTACTGAGGTAAGTATCTTAATTGGTTCGTTTGGTTTATTCTTTTTCTTATTTTTCTTATTCATTAAATTTTTACCTTCAATTAATATGGCTGAGGTAAAAAGTATTATCCCTACCCATGCACATGCGCACGATAACCATGCACACAGCGGTAGTCACAGCCACGATGTTGTAGAGAAAGGAGCATTACATGGAAACTAGTAAAAAACTAATATTGGGTGTTTACGATAGCCCAGACAAAACTTACGCAGCTACTAAAAAGCTTATTAGCAATGGGTACAGTGTATATGATGTATACTCGCCTTTTGCCATTCACGGTTTAGATAGGGTTATGGGAATTAAACGTTCTCGTTTAACAGTAGCCGCTTTTTGCTGTGCTATGTTGGGATTAAGCTTAGCTGTTACCTTTCAGGTATATGTAAGTTATTTCGATTGGCAAATGAATATTGGTGGTAAGCCATCATTGCATATTCCAACGTATATTCCAATTACTTTTGAGTTGAGTATTTTATTTACAGCATTTGGAATGGTAACTGCTTTTTTTATTGTAAACAAAATGTTTTGGGGTAAAAATGCAGATATTATGGATATCCGTGTTACAGACGATTTGTTTGTAATTGCAGTAGATGTAAAAAAGAGCAAAGCCGATATGGGTTCATTAAATCAAATGTTAATGGATGGTGGCGCTATTGAAGTTAGAGAAAGGACCAAAGAGTTATGAGATTAAAATCATTATACACCGCTATTTTAATAGGTTCAACCGCAGCTTTAATAGGTAGCTGTAGTGCAGGAGGCGAAAGCACTGGTTACGAGTATGCACCAAATATGTATCATTCTTTTGCCTACGAGCCATTGTCTCAGGAAGAAGATAAGCCAAATACCATCAATCCAAATGGCATGAATATGCGTTTACCGGCAAAAAATACAGTTGCCCGTGGTCAGATGGATTATGCTAAATATGGTTTTACAGTAAGCAATGCTTCTTATGAGGCAGCAGCTACTTTAAAAAATCCAATTGCATCTTCACCGGCAGTAATCGCCGAAGGCCAAACTTACTATAACATTCATTGCACACCGTGCCATGGAGATAAAGGTTTGGGTGATGGTTCAATTGTGGCAGCTGGTAAATACCCGCCACCGCCATCATACGAATCTGATAGGATTAAAACTACACCTGATGGACAAATGTTTTATTCAATTCGTTATGGAAAGAATTTAATGGGTGCTTATGGTACCGCCTTAAATCCAACCCAAATTTGGAAAGTAGTACATTATATCCGTTCAGTAAGTGGTCCGTATAAAGGTGCCGCTATTGCTAACAACGCTTCTAATTAATCATTAACCGGAGAACATATTTACAATGGAACACGCAGAAGTTCATATCAAAGAAGAAAAATATCAGATTACCGAAGGCAATAAAAAATGGGCTTTTGGTTTAATGATTGTAGGTTTGATTTTAGCTGCTATTGGCTATTTTACCTACCATCCACACATCGAAGGATTATCAGAAACCGATTTACATCACTTAAGCCAAAAGCGTTTGTTGAGTAATTTATTGGTAAATGGTTATTTCTTTTTCATCGTTTCTATTTGTGCAGCTACCTTTATTGCAATTAGTCAAGTTGCCAATGCAGGTTGGTACGTTGCCATCAGAAGAATTCCTGAAGCCATGAGCGAATATTCGTTAATTGGCGGACCTATCTTAATTATAGTAAGTTTATTAGGTATTTCTACTTTATACCATTGGGCACATGAAGGCATTATGACCGAAGGTGCTAGCAATTACGACGCTTTATTGGCAAGTAAGAGCTGGTACTTAAACAAGCCTTTCTTTTTTATTCGAATGATTTTATTTATGGGATTCTGGGTGTTTTGTGCACACATGTTCCGTAAAAACTCTCGCACGGAAGATACCATTGGTGGATTATCTATGTTCGAGAAAAATTACAACTTGTCTACCGCTTACATGGTAATCTTTGCCTTTACATTCTCTATGTTTAGCTGGGACCAAATGATGAGTATTGATGCACACTGGTATTCTACTATTTTCTCAATCTATAACTTTGCTACTGGTTGGGTAAGTGCCTTAACCATTACCTATTTGTTTGTTCATTATTTGAGAAAAAATGGATACTTACAAGGTGTAGTTACAGACGAACATCAACATGATTTGGGTAAATTTATGTTTGCCTTCTCAGTATTCTGGACATACATGTGGACCGCACAGTTCTTGTTAATTTGGTACGCAAATATTCCTGAAGAAGTTGTTTATTACAGAGACCGTATGTTTGGTTCATACCAATTCTACTTTTACTTTATTGTATTCTTAAACTTTGTAATTCCTTTCTTCTTCTTTATGGGAAGAAACGCCAAGCGTAGCAGAAGCATTGGTACCTTTGTAGGTGGTGCTTTATTGTTAGGACATTGGTTAGATGTATACTTAATGGTTATGCCGGGTGCTATGAATTTGGCAACAGACCCAAGTGATGCTCATCCAGCTGGAGTAATTAAAGTTGCTTCACAAGGAATTGGATTAATGGAAATTGGTTTCTTATGTTTATTTGCAGGTTTGTTTTTATGGATGACCCTAAAAGCCTTAACTAAAGCAAATTTATATCCAACCAAGCACCCATATATTATGGAATCTGCCCTACATGATGTAGGAGTTTAATATTCAATTACGAATTAAAAATTACGAATTACGAATAGGCTGAGTTGCAAAACCAACTCGTAATTCGTAATTCGTAATTTTTACCTCGTAATTCGTAATTAGTAACTCGTAATTCGTAATTCGTAATTCGTAATTTTTAATTTATCAATCTGCCTCCAAACAAACACTGGCTGCGCCGGAGCCAAATAAACCCCCAGGATTAGGTTTTGTGATTTTTACCTTAATCTCTGCGTTCTTATCTAATAATTGATGGCCTATGCGTGCTAGTATAGTTTTAGCCAAATCTTCAATTAAATCACGACGAATTTCCATTTCTTCTTTTATGACGTTGAAAATTGCCTCGTAATTTATTACTTGGTTAATTTCTTTTAATGGGGTTGATTCCTCAACTTCCTCGGTAATCCAAACATCTACCAAGAATTTGCCGCCTTTTTCTTTTTCAAATGGATATAATCCGTGGTAGGCAAAAAACTCTAAGCCCTCTAATGCTGTTTGTAATTTCATACGTATTATTTTTAACTCCCGCCAAAATAACTAATTTCGCACAAGTTTAATAATTCAACCCAAAAACATGAATAACGCAAACGATTTTCACCGCGCAAGCAAACAAGATTTATTTCAAAATCATGATTATTATTTAATGGATGAACTGCTCACCGAAGAGCACAAACTTATTCGTGCCACTGTGCGCGATTTTGTTAAGAAAGAAATTTCGCCCATTATAGAAGATGCTGCGCAAAAAGCAGCTTTCCCACATTACCTCATTAAGGGCATGGCAGAGGTGGGTTGTTTTGGACCTCAATTGCCAGCTGAATATGGTTGTGGTGGTTTAGATTATATTAGCTATGGTATTATCATGCAAGAGCTCGAACGTTGCGATTCAGGCATACGCTCTACCGCTTCGGTTCAAGGCAGCTTAGTGATGTACCCAATCTACAAGTTTGGTTCAGAAGAACAAAAAAGAAAGTACTTGCCTAAATTAGCCTCAGGCGAAATGATGGGTTGTTTTGGTTTAACAGAACCTGATCATGGTTCTAACCCGGGTGGCATGACAACCAATTTTAGAGAAGCAGGTGATGGTAAAAATGTTATTTTAAATGGTGCCAAAATGTGGATTAGCAATTCTCCATTTGCAGATGTTGCAGTGGTTTGGGCTAAAAACGAAGCCGGTGTAATTCATGGAATTATTGTAGAACGTGGCATGGCAGGCTTTACAACCCCAGAAACGCATGGAAAATGGAGCTTACGCGCCAGCGCCACCGGCGAATTGGTTTTTACAGATGTGCTTGTTCCTAAAGAAAATATTTTACCGGGTGTAAGTGGTTTAAAAGGACCATTAACTTGTCTTAACTCTGCCCGTTATGGAATTAGTTGGGGAGCCATTGGTGCGGCTTTAGATTGTTATGATACCGCCTTGCGTTATGCCAAAGAACGCCACCAATTTGGAAAACCGATTGCAGGATTCCAATTGCAACAAAAGAAATTGGCCGAAATGATTACTGAAATTACGAAAGCACAATTGCTTACTTGGCGCTTAGGTGTGCTTATGAATGAAGGCAGAGCTACTCCAGCCCAAATTTCTATGGCCAAAAGAAACAATGTTGATATGGCTTGTACCATTGCCCGCAACGCCCGTCAAATGTTAGGCGGAATGGGTATTACAGGCGAATATTCTATCATGCGCCACATGATGAATCTAGAATCGGTTGTTACCTACGAAGGAACCCATGATATCCATTTGCTAATTACCGGGATGGACGTAACTGGCGAAAACGCTTTTAATTAATTGGTTCAACCCGTGAAATGGGCCCAAACAATAGTTGTAATTTTACTGGCAAGCGCATCCATGCTCTTGCCAGCTTTTTTTAATGGCTTCCCATTATTATACTCAGATACCGGCGCTTATATTGCCAGTGGCTTCGAAGGTAAAGTACCCCTCGATAGACCCATTACTTATGGATTATTCCTTCGTCATGCCAGTTTAGCCCACAGCTTATGGTTTGTTGTTTTGGCCCAATCTATTATTGTGAGCGCCTTACTTTGGGTAGTTTTTACGCACTTTTTGGGTTCAGGAAAACGCGCTGCCATTTGGTTTTTAGCGCTTGTTTTTGGTTTGAACCTAATAAGCAGCTTACCATGGATAAGTGGCATGCTAATGGCAGATATTTTTACACCCATTAGTTTTTTGCTGTTATATATTTTAATGTTTCAAACACCCACAAAAAAATGGCTGCTTGTATTCGTTGCTCTGGCTTATC
>JAUYMZ010000354.1 GCA_030699355.1 Bacteroidota bacterium
TGGGTCGAAACTTGCAATTAAACCGTTGTAACTTACTAAACCTGCAACAGGGTTTCCATTTCTTGTAACACTAAATGAACTTGCTTGAATACTTGTTGGGTTCATGGCAGTACTAAATTCTGCCGTAATGGTTTTGTTTAATGGAACGCCAATAGCATTAGCCAATGGGTCTGTAGTAATAATGGTAGGTGGTATGGCATTTACTGTGGTAAATGACCAAACATAATTTGCTACCATGGCAGTGCCAGCTTGGTTTTTAACGCCAGTTGTGAGGGTGCAGGTATATATAGTGTTAGGTAATAAGTTGCTATTTGGATTAAAGGTAATAATAGAATCTACATAACTTACCATACCTGCCACTGGGTTACCTGCGCGGGTTAAAATCATGTTTGAACCAATCATTGTTAAAGGATCCATTTTAATACTAAAAGTGGCTTGAATGTTTTTATTCAAGGCCACATTGGTGGCATTAGCCAATGGGTCTACCAGTATAACCGTTGGCGCTATAATGGTGGCAGCAGTGGTAAACGACCAAATATAATTAGCGCTCATATTGGTTCCAGCCAAATTCTTTACATTGTTTGTTATAGAGCAAGTGTAAAGTGTATTTGGCAACAAGTCTGTAGTTGGGTTAAAACTAATGGTAGAGTCTATAAAAGCAACCACACCCGCTACAGGGTTTCCGGCACGGGTTAATATCATGTTTGAACCAATCATAGTTGATGGATCCATTTTAGCACTAAATCTTGCCCTTACTGTTTTGTTAATGCCAACTTCTGTAGCATTGGTAATAGGATCAGTAAAAACTACTGTAGGCGGAACAGGCGTAAAGGTGGTAAATGTCCAGCTATAGTTGGTAGGCAAGCTCGCGCCTTCCATGTTTTTAGCTAGGGTAGTAATGGTGGCAACATATACTTTACTTACAGTTAAGGGGGCGCTTGGTGTAAATACGGCAACCGAATCTGAGTAACTTACGCTACCTAAAATTTTATTGGTACCTTCCATCAAATAAAAGCTACTATCTTTAATAGTTAAGCCATTCATGGGTACGCTAAATTTGGCAGAAATAAGTGGATTTAATGAAACTCCTGTTGCATTATGCAAAGGTGTAGTACTTATAATTACAGGAGGTATCAATGCTTCTGTGGTAAATGTCCAGCTATAGTTGGCTGGCATATTTCCTTTGTTTAAGGTTTTCGCATTGGTGGTAATAGTGGCCACATAAATAGTAGATGGCTGTAATAAAATGTTTGGTGTAAAGGTAGCTGTAGAATCTATACAAGTTACAGTGCCTTGTATAAGAACGCCATTGGCTGTAACCCTAAAACTAGAGTCAGTGATACTGTTAGGGTCCATTGGGTAATTAAAAAATGCCTTAATTACTTGGTTTTTTGGAATACCTGTGGCTAAATTATCTGGGTCGGTATCTAATACAATTGGTGTTAAAATAATGCCTGTGCTAAACGACCACGCATAGTCTTTTTGCAAGGCATTTCCACGCATATCTCTAATAGTAGATTTTACTTTGGCACCATAAGTAGTATTTTGATTTAAAGGTACAGTTGGCACAAAAGTAATAGTGGCCATGGCATCATTATAGCTAAATGTTCCAGCAATTAATCCGCTGGGGCCACTTAGTTCAAAGCAACTTGGTACCATCGTTGCTGGGTTCATAGACTCGTTAAGGGTTGCAGTAATAATTTGGTTGAGCGGTACTGCCAACGCTCCGTTTAAAGGATTTGTTGCAATTATTTCAGGACAAACACCTTTGCTTTCTTCGAACTTATCTTTTTTACATGCGAGTGCAAAAGTTGATAAGACGATTAAGCCTAAAATGAGTTTCCATAAATTGCTTTGTAACTTGTATTTCATGTGTATAATTAATAAGTAACAAAGGTGCGTTGCTTATTAATTATAACTGTTACACAAGTAATACCATTAGTTACACATATCACTTGTTTATGGTTATTTGTGTTTGTATTAATTCGATTTATCTATATGCCATCGTCTTCATAGCCACTTTTAATAATAGTAGACAACATTTTAAATCGTTCGTTTGCTTTTATTGTGTTCGAAACATTTGCGGGAATTATAATAGATTCACCTGTTTTTAATACATGAGATATTTTATCAATTACTATTTCGGCTTTGCCATCTATTACTTGAATAAAGGTGTCGTATGGAGATGTTTTGCTTGCTAAAGCTTCGCCAGAATCAAAGGAAACAGCGGATACATTTCCAGTAGTTTTTCTAATAATCGTTTTTATCAAAACCGAATTGGGAATATACTCAATAATCTCAACAATAATAAAGACCTTGGCTTTCTCAATATCTATATTCAATTCCATAATTGTATGTTTTTTAAGCTATTTTTTTAGTTCTATTTTTAAACCGCAAAGTGGTTACACATTTTCCAATGTTCCAACCCTTTTTTCTTTTAAAGATTTGTAAAAGGAAGGCGATAGTCCTGTAATCTTTTTAAATTGATTAGATAAGTGAGCCACACTGCTGTAATGCATTAAATAAGCAATTTCTGTGAGGTTTAACTCATCATACAAAAGCAGTTCTTTTACCCGCTCAATTTTATGTATAATAATAAATTGTTGTATGGTAATCCCCTTAACTTCCGAGAAGATATTTGATAAATAGGTATAATCGTAGCCTAATTTTTCACTTATAAAATCAGAATAATTTACCCTTGGTACCTCATCCGAATAATGAATCATTTCTACAATTACACCTTTAATTTTTTCAATTAAAATACTGCGCTTATTGTCGAGCAATTCTAAACCAGATTTTAAGAGATTTATTTTTAAGATGTCGTGTTGTTCCTGGGTAATATCTTCCAATATTTCCACCATGCCTAAATCTACAATTACATAGTGAATGCCCAATTTTTTGAGTTCTTCCTTCACCATCATCTTGCATCTCAGCGATACCATGTATTTGATATATAATTTCATATATTTTTGATGGTTTGTTTACTAAAAAACAACAAATACCAATGCGTTATAGTATTTGCTAAAATAGTTTATCTAGTAATTGTAAATTTTAAAGAACTAAAAGCGGTCTATTTGTATGAACCAATGTAAAGGTAGTTTTATTTATGGCATT
>JAUYMZ010000369.1 GCA_030699355.1 Bacteroidota bacterium
CAAAAAAAAATATTCTGAACCCCAGCGCAGGTCTTCGGGGATTTGGGATGTTTTTTGGGGAAAATAATTGCCTGAAAATAAATAAGATAGTGATAATGTAAATTAATGAACTACTTTTGTGGCTCAATTTTTTTATAATGACACAAGGTACAGTTAAGTTTTTCAATGTTTCCAAAGGATTTGGATTTATTACACCTGATGATGGTGGTAAGGATGTTTTTGTTCACGCAAATGGTTTAATGAACGATATAGCCGAAGGTAACAAAGTTACTTTCGAAACTGAAGAAGGTCGTAAAGGACCAAGCGCAGTGAAAGTTCAGTTGGTGTAATTACCAATTAATTTACATTTTTAGCAAAAAAGTCGCTCCCAAACGGGGCGACTTTTTTGTTTTTTAGCCAACTGATTTGCCCCATTTTCAAAGAATTTTTGTAAAACATGAAATTTTAAGAACTAATTAAGCAATTTTTTTGACTACTTTGCATATATTCCCCTAGAATTTAAACAGTATGCGAAAAATATTACTGCTCTTATGCTTCATTTTGCCTGGTATATTATTGGGTCAAAATTGTAAAATACTTACAGCAACTAAAAAGGTTTGTTTAGGCAATACCTTGTTGTTTAATGTAAGTTTTGATGCGGGCTTCACGGCCACATCTTATGCTTGGAATTTTGGAAATGCTGCTTCAAGCTCCCAAGCTAGTCCTGTTTACCAATACCCAGCGCGAGGGCGTTTTATTCCCCGCGTAACCATTACTTTCTCAAACGCTACTTCTTGCACTATTAATGGCGATACCATTGATGTGGTTGATAATCCCAAGGCAGATTTTAACATGAGCACCGCGCTCACTCAATGCTTTAAAGGAAATCAAAGTTGCATGCAGGATTTATCTACCCCAGGTTTAGATAATGCCCCACTTGCCACACGTCTTTTCCTCTTTGGGGATGGTTCGTTTTATAGTCCGCCACAAGGTGGTTCAACCAATATTTGCCACAATTATACCAATCCACTTGGAGGCGTGTATACCATTGTTTTGGAAGTAACTGATGCCAATAATTGTGTTTCGCGCAAAGAGAAAATAGACCATGTAACGGTGTTTTCTAAAATGCAAGATATTAGCTTTACTACAACTTATACAGTTCAATGTAACCAAACACCCGTAACATTTAACAATACCTCTAAAATGCCGCTTGGGCAGTTAGCAAGTTATGAATGGGATTTTGGTGATGGCAACAAAGCAAGCAGTCCGTGGACAAGCTTTGTGCATACCTATACAGCCACTGGTGAGTTTAATGCAAAGCTGAGTGTTATAGATAAAAATGGATGTAGAGATACCTTTGAATTAGCCCCAGCCGGAAAAAATTATAAGCTAGATAGTACCATTTACTTTAAGCAATCAAGTATGTGCTTCAAAGACAATGGATTTAAATTTACATCCATGAACCCAAATGTGGCAAAAGTATTTTGGGCTTATTATAAAATTGGCAATCCTACCCGAATAGATACCATCATTGATGCTTTGGGTGATTCAATTAATTTCGACGATTGTGGTGCCTATAATGTTCGCATGTATGTAAGATTGGGTTCTTGCTTTACCCGAACCGATACAACGGTATTTGTGTATGGACCAAAATCTCAAATTGAAACCCGTTTCGATAAAATCATTAACAGCATTCAATGTGAAATTTATGATACGGTTAAGTTTAGGTCACCCGTTGGGGATAATTCTTGCTATTACGGTAATGGAGCCATGTACCGATTGTGGGATTTTGATGATGAATTTGCTCCACCTTGTACAACCGATACCAAGAATAATATTAATGTAGGTGTAAATTGTAGGTATAGCAAAGATAGCATGAATGTTTACCACAGGTATTTGGATGGTAAAGACCAATGTTATAATCCCAAACTTATTTTGGGCGATGTAACCCGAGGTTGTTTTGATACCAGCCAAGCTGCGCTTAAACTAACCTCACCCGATGCGGGTTGGGATAGTACCAGTATTCCCATTAGACCCGGGCTTACGTATAAACCTGCTTTCCCATGCTTAAACGAAGTGGTCTTATTTGATTTAAAACAAACTTTACCCCTTTGTGGCCGAGAACTAGCATGGTACATGCCCGATTCTGCTTGTCCAAATGCTACCTGGATTCAAATAGACACTTTCGAAAATGTGTTTAGTCATGTTTACAATAAAACATGTAATCCCTTGGGATTTGTAACGGTAGGTCTAATTATAAAAAATGGTAAAGATAAAAATGGGATGGATTGTTACGATACCGCTTGGTATCACAAAATGTTTAAGTTTTTTCCTATTAACCCTGTCTTTACCGTAGATAGAATTAATGAAGGTTGCGGACCATGGCGCGTTAAGCTATCAATGGTAGATTCTATTCAGGATAGTTTAAAACGGGTAGTCATTAATTTTAACGCACCTGGGGGTAGTTTTGTGCTCAATTACGGTCCCACTGATTCCATTATTCCAAGTCAGTATTACACCTATACCACACCGGGAATTAAGCGAATATCGGTATCAATAACCAATACGCGAAATTGTGTTTTGCAATATGAAGTTACCACCTTTTTTGGTTTTGCGCGAAGTGCACGAATAGAAAATCCCATTGTTTGTTTAAACGAGGGAGCTACCATGTTAGACGATGTAAGTTATTATAATTCTACTTATAAACATTGGCGAGACCCCGCGCGAGCAGCGGCAGGTAAAGAACAATTGTATTGGGATTTTGGCGATGGAAAAGGTTTTATAACCTCAGGAGCCACACCAAAATATAAATATGATAGGGTAGGAAATTATACCGTTAGAATGGTTTCGGTAGATAGTATTGGTTGCCGGGATACTTTCTCTTATGCCGTTAAAGCAAAGGTAGTAGATATAAAAGCAGCTATAAAAAGTATGCAGGCAAGGTATTTATGCGCTCCACAAATTTTACCTTTTACAGATGAATCTAAGTATTTCGACTCTTCAGCACTCTATGGAGATTTGCCTTATGATAGAATATTACTTTGGAATTGGGAGTTTGGAGATAACAAAAACAATAGTTTGGTTCAGAACCCCGTACACGATTATACCGCTAATGGCAATTACAATGTTAAACTCGTTGTAGAATCTGCTAATGGATGCATAGATTCTGCTACCATTCCTATTTGGATTGATGGGCCAAGACCTCAATTTGATATTGTCTCTGACACCGTTGGATGTGCTCCTTTTGAGTTGGTTCTTAAAAATACCACAGGCTATCCGCTAATTAATTGGATATGGTATTTTAGAGACCAAAACAATGCTACTTCGAGTACGCAAAAAGATACCAATGTAAGTCATATTTATACGCAACCCGGAACATATAAAATATATGTAGTAGGAGAGGATACTATATTTAATCAACTTACTGGGCAGTATAAAACCTGTTTGGCAACTTTCCCAGATTCTTTAAATGCAAGCTCACCCGTAAGAACCATTCGTGTTTTGCCTTCTATAAGGGCTGATATTATTGCACCAGATACGGTTTGTAAAGATGTTCCATTCAACTTAATTGCTCGTCCGCGACAGTTGGTGCCGGCTTTTGTTTGGGATTTTGGCGATGGCACTCCCATACGGCAGGTATTGTTTCCAGATACCGTAACCAAACATAGTTATGGCAGCACACAAACCTTTAGAATAAAATTATATCCTTTATCGCCAGGGGCTATTTGTGTTGACACAGCCTATCAAAACATAACAGTAAGCGATGTAATGGCAGATTTTGAAATGGATCAAAGCAAGTTGCCACTGATACAGTTTCAAAATACATCTCAATTTGCTGTGCGCTATGAGTGGGATTTTGGACATCCAATGAGTGGTAGTAAAAACAAAAGCACCCTCGAAAATCCATCGCATAACTTTATTGGAGGAGCGGGTCCTTTCACTGTTTGTTTAATTGCATTTAATGCGCAAGATTGCTGGGATTCTATTTGCAAAGTAACCTTACCAGCCGATGCCCGTGTAAATATTCCGAACATCTTTACACCCAATAACGACAATTCCAATGATGCCTTTGATATTGATATTGTAGGGTATGCTACTTACGATTTAATTATTTATAACCGTTGGGGAGCCGTGGTTTTTGAAACAAACAAAGATGGTTTTGGAAACGATGGCAATAATTGGAATGGTAAAAACTTTAACGATGGAGCTGATTGTCCGGAAGGCGTGTATTACTTTATTTTTAACTATACCATGAACGGAAATCCTGAGCCTAAATCAGCTCGCGGTTCCGTAACTTTGGTTCGAGAAAATAAATAATTTAAAAGGGATATCCTACGCCAAAATTTAAAATAGTGTTTTTCCACAATACCCCAATATTGCTGTAAGTACTCAATACATTTCGGTTATTGATAGGTTTTCGAGGGTCTATAATGGGAGCGGCTGCATCTAAACGAATAACCAAAAAGTCTAGGTTCAGCCTTAAACCAAGGCCTGAACCAACGGCTAATTGTTTGTAAAAAGTATTAAAGGCAAACACTGCTTCTTCTCTACCATCTTCTTTGATACGCCATATATTACCAATATCAGTGAAGATAGCACCTTCTATGAAGTGATTTAGGATATTAAAGCGAGATTCTACATTAAACTCCAAGCGTACATCACCACTTCGGTCTGTATTACCCACGGCATTGTATGCTCCGGGGCCGATAGAGCGTGGTAAAAAGGCACGAATGCTGTTGGCTCCTCCTGTAAAAAAACGTTTATCGAAGGGTACATATTCTGGCGAATTACCGTAGGGTATTGCTATACCAATGGCCAAACGAGAAGCCAAACGATTATTTTCGTCTAAGTAGCGGTTATAACGGATATCGGCAAAGGTTTTTGCGTATTGAAAATATTGAACACCCAAGAATGTATTAAAGCTGGTATCTGATTGAATTCCTAAGATTGGGTATGCTTGGTCTATGAGGGTTCCAGCTAATTCTAATACGTCCCACTTTATATAAGTATAGTGTTTTTTGCGTGCATTGCCTTGGTTGTTAAATACAAAACCATAACGTGAAGCGGTAACCAAATTATTGTTAAACACACTTTGTAAATAAGGGTCGTTTTTACTTTGTTCGGCCAGGCTATTGTTGTTAAAATCTGTTTTGATATAACTTATCTCGGCTGGCACAAAATATTGATTGAAGTAAGGTCTACTTTTTTGCCAACTAAAACCTACGGCATATACATTGCGAATCCAGTTTACATTTTGTTCCCAAATAAAGGTGGCGGTTAGCTGACTTCTATTGGTAAATTTACTCCAACTGCGGTCGAGTTTGGGTAAAAACAATAATTTAGGGAAAATTAAACTGGCAGATAAATTAGATTCGAAACTATTAAAAAATGGAGTACTTGGAATATTAAAACCACGCTGTGCCTCTACTGAAACACGGTAACTTAATTGCAAAATTTCGGCATTTTTAAATACGTTTTTATCGGTAAGTGTTATCTGAGATGCCAATCCATAATTTCTCCCGGTTGAGCCCGTTACCAAGTTAGATTGATCGGAAGTAATGGCTTGAGGCTCTATCGTAAAATCATATTTGTTGCTTGGTTGCAATTTAATAACATAACTCACACTAGGCGTATCGGTTTGCTCATTTTTGGGAACGGCTGTCATGTTTACCGACCTAAATATTTGTAGGTCGTTGAGTCTATTAAATGAGATAGTTGATAAGGTGTTATTGTAGGTTTGGTTAGGTTCAAGCAGTAAGGCTCTTCTAAGTACTTGCGGTTTTAAGGGGAAATTATTGGGTTTGTAACTAAAGCTTCTAAAATGCGTGGTATCAGAAGGTACATTTTCAAAGTCTTTGTTATCTATTTCTATGTAAATATGGTCTAATTTATAAGCATTAAATTTTTTAAACCCTTCGGGATTGCTGATGTTAATGCCCAACATGGCGCGGAAGTTTTTCATGCCTGTGTCTAAATCGAACGCAACAAAATCTTTACTAAAGGAGAAATAGCCTTGGTTTTTGAGTTGATCTGCCAAGCGGTTTTTCTCCTTCAGCATATTTTCAAATTTTACTGGATTGCCATACCTAATATGGCTAAATTCAAATTGAGATTGAACCAAAGAGTCGATTGTTTTATCGGCAATGTGTTGTTCTATTCTATAAATATGGTAGGCAGCACCTGTGCTTATAATATACTTTACTGTTTTCTTCTGGATTTTTCCCGATACTTCATACCGAATTTCTGGGTAAAAATATCCCTCTGTTCTCAAAAATCCTGCGATACCTTTGATAGAATTTTCAATTAAATTACTGTCTAAAATAACGGGAGCTTCGCCCGTTTTCTTTTGTATGGTTCTCCCCAACCAAGTATTGGGCAGGCTGTTTCCGAGGGAATACAACCTAAGGTTTAGGCGGTTTACACCTAAGATACGTTTGTTGGGAATTTGTTTAACGTAGGCGTCTATGCTACTGCTAAATAGGCGAGATTCTCTGGTTTCCTTGATTTCAATTTTATTTTTATATAAAAAGGCACCATCTTTTCTGGCAAGTTTTGATAAATTGCACGCCTGCATCATTACTAATAAAATAGCAAGAATAAATACATTACGCATGTTAACTAAAGCAACTATCAAATTGGTTAAATCTTTGGCCGAAAAATCAAATCGGTATGCAAATAAGCTATTTGTTGCTGAAGGAAGCAAATCCGTTTTAGATTTACTTGCAACAAATGGCGAATTGATACAAATTTTTGCCTACGCAGATTGGCTCAAGATACAAGAAGCAAAGTTACCTAATTCTACCATCATTACATGTGTTTCCGAAAAAGAAATGTCACAATTGAGTTTGCTTAAAAGTCCAAGAGAGGTAATCGCCCTTTTTGCTATTCCCAATCCTCGGTTCGAACCAACTCAAATGAAGGGCTTGGTGCTGGCTTTAGATACCATTCAAGACCCCGGAAATTTAGGTACATTAATTAGATTGGCCGATTGGTATGGCGTTAAACATCTTTTATGCTCGGCAGATACTGTTGATGCATACAATCCCAAAGTAGTGCAAGCTACCATGGGTTCTTTGGGTAGGGTGCAAATGCATTATGGCGATTTGTCAGTTTTTTTTAAATCCTTGCAATTTCCAGTTATTGCAGCCAATATGCATGGGAAAGCTGCTAGGCAATTTGCTTATCCAATCAATATGGTTTTATTGCTAGGTAATGAGGGAGCGGGTATTAGCCCATATTTAGAACCTTTTATACAACAGAGTATCTCTATTGAAAAATTAGGCTCAGCCGAGAGTTTAAATGTTGCTATGGCAGGTGCTATTTTACTAGATAGGTATTTTGGTCAGGTATTAGGGTAATGGCACAAGGATTGTAAATTATGGTAGTCTTAGATTTTTTTTAAAGAAAGTATCATCATGGGAAATATGCACGATAGATTGATTTTGAGTAATATAATTAGCGACGATAATGAAAGTTCAGACTTTATCTCCCTGCTTAGTCAGGAAGAGGAAGATATCATGAACAAGGAGGTGCTTCCAGAAAGTCTGCCAATATTGCCGCTTAGGAATACCATTCTCTTTCCGGGCGTTGTAATGCCCATCACCGTTGCGCGAGATAAGTCTATTCAACTGTTGAAAGAAGCCAATAAAACCAAGGATAAATTGGTGGGTGTGGTGGCTCAGTTGGCCTCGGAAATTGAAGAGCCAGACTTGGCCGACTTACATAAAATAGGAACAGTAGCTACTATTTTACGTATGATAAAGATGCCTGATGGTAGCACCATGGCCGTTATTCAGGGTAAAAGAAGGTTCGAGATTTTATCTGCCATTTCAGAGCAACCATATATAAAAGCACTTGTAGCAGCTCTGCCTGAACCTATTTTTGAAGAAGATGATGAAGCACGTGCCTTAGCCGAGTCTATCAAAGATTACTCGCAGAAGATTATAAATATGTCGCCACATATGCCTAGCGAAGCAGCTATGGCTATTAGTAAAATTAAAAGTCCAACATTCTTAGTTAATTTTGTGGCCTCTAATCTCAATGCAGAAATAAAAATAAAGCAGGAAATTTTGGAGGTAATGCCTTACAAAAAAAGAGCACACTTGGTTTTAGAGGCGCTTAAGAAGGATTATCAATTTGCAGAAATTAAAGCGCAAATTGAAAACAAGGTGCGTGGCGATTTGGATAAACAACAACGCGATTATTTTTTACAACAGCAGATTAGGGCCATTCAAGAGGAATTGGGCGGCGATTCTCCCGAGCGCGATATTGATAATTTAATGGCGCTTGCTAAAAATAAAAAATGGTCTTTGAAGGTTTCAGAGGCTTTTGCCAAAGAGGTAGACCGCCTGCGCAGAACCAATCCCATGGCGCCCGATTATAGCATTCAACTCAATTATTTACAACTGCTTTTAGACCTTCCTTGGGACGAATACACCAAAGATAATTTTGACTTAAAGCGCGCCGAGAAAATCTTAAATGAAGATCATTTTGGTTTAGAAAAAGTGAAACAACGTATCTTAGAATATTTGGCCGTTTTAAAGCTGAAAAGCAATATGAAAAGCCCTATTCTTTGCTTGTACGGACCTCCAGGTGTGGGAAAAACTTCGCTTGGAAAATCTATAGCCAAAGCTTTGGGTAGA
Source organism: Bacteroidota bacterium (assembly GCA_030699355.1). Lineage (GTDB taxonomy): Bacteria > Bacteroidota > Bacteroidia > UKL13-3 > UKL13-3 > B1. Next base: position 8,622 of record JAUYMZ010000369.1, read on the forward strand.
AAATATGCCCGCGTAGCTTTAGGTGGTTTAAGCGATGAAAGCGAAATACGTGGACATAGAAGAACCTATATTGGGGCTATGCCCGGAAGAATTATTCAAAACTTAAAAAAGGTTAAATCCAATAACCCCGTTTTTGTGCTAGATGAGGTAGATAAAATGGGTATGAGCTTTAGGGGTGATCCAAGTAGTGCTTTATTGGAGGTTTTAGACCCTGAGCAAAATGGAACTTTCTATGATAATTTTGTTGAAATAGAATACGATTTATCGCATGTAATGTTTGTGGCTACTGCCAATTCTTTGGATCAAATACAACCTGCCTTATTGGATAGGATGGAGATTATAGAAATAAATGGCTATACCTTAGAAGAGAAAGTACAAATTGCCAAAAAATATTTAATCCCTAAACAAAAAGAAAATCACGGATTAAAGTCCAAAGATTTTGAATTGAGTGAAGAGGTTTTAAAATCTATTGTAGAAGGTTATACCCGCGAAAGTGGTGTGCGTGGATTAGAAAAACAAATTGCCTCGGTGGCCCGCCACATTGCCCGCGAAAAGGTGATGGGGAATGCCTACAACAAAAAGGTAAATGCCGAAGATATTATTAAAATTTTGGGCGTTGATAGGGGAGAAAAGGAGATTTACCAAGGGAATGAAGTTGCAGGGGTAGTAACTGGCTTAGCTTGGACAAGTGTTGGTGGTGAAATTTTATTTGTAGAGAGTATTTTGCACAAAGGAAAAGGTAAACTTACCTTAACCGGGCATTTAGGAGAAGTGATGAAAGAATCTGCCATAACCGCCTTAAGTTATTTAAAAGCCAATTGCGAAAAATTACACATTAATCCTTTGGTTTTTGACCAATACGATTTACACATACATGTGCCTGCAGGGGCAGTTCCCAAAGATGGTCCAAGTGCAGGGGTAACTATGTTAACGTCTCTTGCCTCGGTGTATACACAACGTAAAGTTAGGCCGCATTTGGCCATGACAGGTGAAATTACCTTACGCGGAAAAGTGTTGCCAATTGGAGGAGTAAAAGAAAAGATATTGGCTGCTAAACGTGCCGGTATTACAGATATACTTTTGTGTGAAGCCAACCGCAAAGATGTAATGGAAATTAAAGAAAATTACCTCAGCGATTTAACATTTACCTACGTAAAAGAAATGTATGAAGTAATAGATTTTGCTTTGCTTCCAGACAAGGTAGAAAACGCTATCGACTTATCGGTTACATTAAATCATACTTCTCCAACAGTTTAACCAATACGGCAAAATCTTTGGGATAAGGAGCATTAATATGGTATTCCTTCTCAAACAAGGTGAAACGGATGGCATACGCATGTAGCGCCACTCGTTTCATCATTGGTTCAGCATTTTCCCATTTACCTTCTTTAAATTTAGGCTTTATTTTGGCCAAATAGGGCATGGTTCCGCCATAGGTTGTATCTGCAACCAATGGAAAGTTTTGTGAGGCTAAGTGAATGCGTATTTGATGCAACCTGCCTGTTATAGGCATGCAAGCCAATAAGGTATAATGTCTATAAACCTTTAAGGTCTGAACCAAAGTCTCGGAGGGTTTTCCATCTATTTTATCAATTTTAGCAATGCCTTTAGCGGTCTGACCCAAAGGTGCACTGATGCTTAACTCATCTACCTGCAAATTGCCTTGAACCATGGCATGATATATTTTCATTACCTCGCGTTTTTCAAACAACATGGCCATTTCTCTGTATACCATTTCGTTTTTAGCGATAACCAATACACCGCTTGTTTCTTTGTCTAATCGGTGACAAAGTTGAAGGTTTTCGTCGTGTTTTTTGGCTTGCCTAATAATCGAAAATACATCTCCATGTCGGTCGTCTAGCGATGAATACATAGCAGGCTTATTGATAAAGATAAAGTGTTCATCTTCAAAAATAATCATTTGCGAAAAGGGTATAACCTTGGGTCTATCTATCGAGCTTGTTTTTTGCATGTGTTAAATGAGTTTTTGTCCGTTGGGAACAGGTTTATGAGGTTGGTTCAGCACAATAAAGCCGTTTTCATCTGCAAAACCAGTAACTAGAAATTCTGAAATAAAGGGTCCAATTTGTTTGGGAGGGAAATTAATTACCCCAACTATTTGCTGCCCAATAAGCGATTGGCAAGTATAATGTTGTGTAATTTGCGCGCTGCTTTTTAAAATGCCAAAATCACCAAAATCGGCCCAAATTTGATAGGCAGGCTTTCTGGCTTCTTCAAATATTTTGGCATCAACAATGGTGCCCACGCGCAATTCTACTTTTTCAAAATCGTGCCAAGTTATGGGTTCAAACAGCTTGTTATGGGTTGTATTCATTTTATTCGTCGGTTAAATCGAGCCACCTGAGTTCTTTTTCATCGAGCGAATCTTTGATAGCCTCCAATGCTTTACTCCAATTTAGCAGGTCTTCATGACTTTCGCTACCCACTTCAAGTTTTGCTTCTAAACCTGTTTTTTCTGCATTAAGTTTTTCAATGTCTGATTCTAAGTCGTTCAACTCTCTTTGCTCTTTAAAGCTTAGCTTCTTTTTCTCTTTGGGTTTAGGTACCTCTTTTTGGGGAATAGTTTTAGGTTTATTGGCTTCTTGTTTGGCTGCGTAGGCTGCTAGTTTTTTGTCTTCGATTTCATTTAAATAATCCTGGTAATTACCATTAAAATCTCTGATATGGCCATCTCCTTCAAATACAAAAAGTTTATCAACGAGGGTATCCATAAAATACCTATCATGTGTTACTACAAGCAAACAGCCTTCAAACGACTCTAAAAATTCTTCTAAAACATTGAGGGTTTCAATATCTAAATCGTTGGTAGGTTCATCTAGAATAAGGAAATTAGGCTTTTCCATTAATACCGTTAAAAGGTAAAGTCTTCTTTTTTCTCCACCGCTTAGTGAGCTAACAAAATTGTGTTGCTTTTTTGGGTCGAACAAAAACATACGAAGTAAAGCGATGGCGGTAAGTTTTACGCCTTTGCCAACCTCTAGGTACTCGGCAATATCTGTGATAACTTCTACTACCCGTTTATCTTCTTTTAATTGGAGACCTTGCTGACCATAATATCCAAACTTAACGGTTTCACCTTTGATTACATTGCCAGCATCTGGTTTTTCTAAACCTTGCAACATGTTTAAGAAAGTAGATTTTCCCACGCCATTTTTTCCAATAACGCCAATGCGTTCACCGGGTTTAAAAAGGTAAGTAAAATCATCGGCAATTTTGAGTTTACCATAACTCTTGTTTAACTGATGCACTTCCAGAATTTTACCACCCATTCGTTTCATTTGCATCACAATTTCTACTTGGGAATCATCCTTTTTAAAGGCGGCTTTTTCTTTGGTTTCGTAATAGGCATCAATTCTACTTTTAGATTTGGTGGTTCTAGCTTTGGGTTGCCTGCGCATCCATTCAAGCTCTTTTTTGGCTAGTTTTCTGGCCTCATCTGCTTCTTTGGCTTGGTAGGTTTCGCGCATTTGCTTCTTCTCTAAAAAGTAAGCGTAGTTGCCTTTGTAGGTAAATAATTGCCCTAGGTCTAGCTCAATAATTTCTGTGCAAACATTATCTAAAAAGTACCTATCGTGGGTAACTAATAGCAAGGTAATATCTTGTGATTTTAAATAAGCTTCCAACCATTCAATCATGGGAATGTCGAGGTGGTTGGTAGGTTCATCCAAAATAAGCATATCCGGACTTTGAATTAAAACCCTAGCTAGCGCCAGTCGTTTTTTTTGTCCACCACTGAGTTGGTCGGCGGTATGGTTTAAGTGGTGTTGTAAGTTTAATTGAGTAAGAATGGTATGCACCCTGGCTTCAATATCCCAAGCCTGAAACACATCCATTTGTTCCATGGCACTTTGAAGTTTATTTTGGATGGCCTCATCATCGGGGTGTTCATTTAAGGCTTCCATGCACCATTCGTAATCGGCAACGGCTTTTATTACTTCATTATCTGAGTTAAATACGGCCTCCCAAACGGTATCTGCTTTATCAAATTGAGGGTCTTGAGCTAAATAGGCCCACTTAATATGTTTATCAATTACAATATTTCCCGCATCGGGTTCATCGCATCTGGTGAGTAGGTTTAATAAAGAAGTTTTACCAGTTCCATTTTTAGCGATTAATGCAACTCTATTTCCTTTAACAAGTGTGTAGGAGATGTTTTCAAATAATATGCGCTCTCCAAATCTTTTCGACAGGTTTTCTGCCCTTAAATAATTCATGGGCGCAAGGTAGGTAAATATGCTTTATTTCTTCATTTTTTCATCGGCTTGAACCTAATTTATTAGCCAAAATAGGGAAAGACTGTTTTCTAAAAATTTTCTTAATGTTTATAACTTGTAGAATAAAAATGACAAAAAATATTGAAATAAGTAAAAAATAATATGTATCATCGTATTCTAATTTTTAAATCATGAAAAAAACCTTACAACTATTTACACTTGTATGGCTAAGCTTAGCATTTATGCCGGCGAGGGCTGTTCAGCTAAGTGGTGCTTACACGATTGATTCTGCTGCTACTGCGAGTGCAACAGAATTCAAAGACTTTACTTCGGCCATCATTTACATGACTAGTACAGGAACTAGGCCAGACGGTGGTCCTTCTAACAGTGGTACTGTTGGGGTAAGTGGTCCTGTGGTATTTACCATTATGCAGGGTACATACACAGAACAGGTTAATATACCTGCTATTCCGGGTGTGAGTGCTACAAATACTGTAACCTTTGATGGTGGAGCAAGCAATGCTGCTACTAGGATTTTACAGTTTACAACTGCAGCTACATCTGCTAACCATACCTTAAGATTTAATGCTTGTTCATTTGTTCATTTTAGAAACATTACCATTCGTGCATTAGGAGCTACAGCAGGGGTTGGTGTTCAGTTCTTAGGAGCAGTAAACAATAACTCTGTAAGACAATGTAGTGTAATTGTTGCTTCTACTACTAATACAAGTGTAAAAGCTATAAATATTTCGGCTACTGATGTTTCTGCAACTGGCGGTGGTTGTTCTGGAAGTGCTGCCCAAGCATATAATATCTTCATTGATTCGAACTATATTTTTGGTGGGAACATGGGTATTTTTATGAGTAGCTCTGCAACCACTCAATCGGGTACAAATTTTAATTTCTATATTCGTTGGAATGAAATTTTTGGAGCTGGTAATACTGGTATTAGTGCTTCTGGAACTCAGGGTTACATGATTAAGTGGAATTACATTAAAATGTCTACTTTATCTGCTACAAGTAAAGCAATTCACCATTGTAATGGTTCTACTTCTGGTATTCATTATTATGATGTAAGTTACAATGTAATCGAAGATGCAGGTGCTTATGGAATCCATTTTCAATCTAATAATGCTAATACCTCTGCATTGTATCCAACCCGAATTACCAATAATTATATTAAGCCAACTTTTAGAAGTGCTACTTCTTATGGTATGGATTTTTCTCAGCCACGTAACCACAAGGTTTTTAATAATACCATTTTAATGAATCAACCAAATGGAATTGGTATTAACTTAGGTGCTTCAGCTAATGCAGCTTGTATTATTAAGAATAACATTATCCAATTATTAAATACTGCTTCCACCAATTTATGTATTATTTCTGGCGGAGCTAATTTAGATAGCTGCGATTATAATGTATTTACAAAAGGCGGTTCACAACCTAATTTATTATCTGTTCGTGGAGCTACTTATACCCGTGCCAACTTTATAGGAGGTGGCGGTAATAATGTATTTTCTACCATGGATGACCCAATGATTTTAGGCGGAATAAATGATCCTCGTCCAAGCAATATTTGCCAAAAGGGACAAAATCATTGGTTGGTTGATACCTTAGATTTAAACGGAACATTACGTGGTGTGCCTCCTCAAATGGGTTGTGCAGAGTCTGTAGGCGGTATTTCATCTGATGCTAATCCTGTTTCTATTTTAGAGCCAGTTTCTTTCCCCGTTGTTTCTGGCGCACAAAATGCTAAGGTAATCATCAAAAACTCTGGAACAGCAACCTTAACTTCACTAAATGTGAGTATTCAAGTGGGTACTGCCACCACAACAGTGGGTTGGACAGGCTCTTTGTTATCATGTGAAATTGACACGGTAGAGTTTACAGGTATTAATCAAATTACTTTGGCCGCTGGTACAAATGTAATGCGTGTTTGGACAAGCGGACCCAACGCAGGTTTAGATAGCAATGCAAGCAATGACACCATACAAAAAACATTTTGTACTCCATTAGCAACAGGTAATTATACCATTGGTGCTACAGGTACCTTTGCTTCTTTTGCAGAAGTAGCAGCAGTGTTAAATTGTGGTGGAATTTCTGGAACTACTCCAACAATCTTTGATGTGGAAGCAGGAATCTATAATGAGCAATTTGCTCTTGGTGTTATAAATGGTGTTTCAGAATCAACTCCAATCATTTTCCGGTCACTAGATTTAAATGCAGATTCGGTTAGAATAACATTTGCATCAGCAGGTAATAATTATTTAGTTCAATTAGCAGGTTCGAATTATATTTCTTTTGAGAAAATTACTCTACAATCTCTAAATTCAGCAGCAGGTAGAATATTTGAATTTGGCGGAACAGCCTCATTTAATAAGATTGAGGATTGTAAGTTAATTGTACCTGTTCTAAATACAACTGGTAATACTTTGTCTCATATTTTTGCTAATGGTGTAACTGGAAAAAGAAATGAAATAAAAAACAATACTTTTACCAACGGTGGTTATGGTATTTATTGGTACGGTCAGGCTACTACAGCAGCTGTTGATAGCACTATCATTGATAATAATGTTTTTAACAATGTTTATTATATGACAATTGCTTGTAGCAATAATTCTAATTTGAGAATTACCAAAAATATTATCAATGCAGGATCTTTCACAACATTCTATGGTATTTATTGCATTAATACAGTAATTACGACCAATATTTCTTACAATCGTATTCAAGGTTACTTGGGAGGTTATGGTATCTCTTTAAGTGGTTTTAACGCAAATGTTGGCACTCCATTCAGAGTAACCAATAATATCATCACAGGTGGAACAACAGGAAGTACTTATGGATTATATTTTGGCTCTGGAACCAATGGATTTATTTCACACAATAGTGTAAGTGCAAATAGTACTGCTGCTATCAATTATGCATTTTGGTCGCAGTTTACTGCAAGTTCTGGAACTTCTGTAGTAGTTAGAAATAATATTTTTGTAAGTACTGGAACTGGATTGGCTATTACCAATGCGGCTATGTATGTGTACAATAAGGATTTCTTAAACTCAAATTTTAATAATATTTTCAATTTAAACGGTCCTACTTTAGTTAATGTTGTCACTCCTGCAGTATCACATCCCAATATTTTCTCATGGCGTTCGGCAAATCCTTTTGATAAAAACTCGGTATCTTACAGACCTGGATTTACCAGTAACACAAATGTAACTCCAAATCCTGCCGATTCGGCTGTTTGGTCTATCAACGGACATGGAGCTTACTTAGCACATGATACCGTTGATTTTGTTGGAAATCCTCGTCCTAGAACTTTTGCAGAAGGTGCGCCAGATTTAGGTGCTTACGAGTTTACTCCAACCTCTGTTCCACCATTGGCAACAACTACTGCCAGCCAATTAGCGCCAGATTCTATGCAAATTTTTATGTTTGCGGGTGATACAGTAGCCAAAGTAAAATGGTCTGCTTCTTATAGTGCTCCTGCTTCTATTTTTGTTCGTCAGTTCTGCGGTATGCGTCCTCCTCATATTGATACTATGGCCACAAACCATATGAATTTCCATACCAATTTTGAAGTTCCTTTTGGATTCTACGGCTATGATATGCAATTATTCTACAAAGAAAACTGGAGAGGTTTAATGCAAAATGAAACCGATATTCGTTTGGCTAAGTTTGATAGTAGTTTAATGTTTATAGCTCCTTGGATGGCCTTCACAGGAACCAGCAGCTCGGTTGATACCATAGCCAATATTATTAGTGCTCCTAGTTTAAGTGGATTCTCTTTCTTTACTGGTACAGATGATAATAATCCTTTGCCAGTTGTATTAGGTAGATTCGTAGCCTCTAAAGAAAACAGTGATGCTGCCTTATTCTGGACAACTGCCAGTGAAGTAAACAGCGATCGTTTTGAAATTGAGCGCTCAGTGGATGGAAGAAACTTTACAGCTGTTGGCCGTGTTAATGCCAGTGGTAATAGCAATACTATAAAATCTTACCGCTATATGGATATAAATCCGTTGATGGGAAGAAAAGGAATAGCTTATTATCGCTTAAAAATGATTGACAGAGACCGCAGTTATGCATACAGTCAGGTTGTTACCGTAGATTTTGGAAGAGAATTACGTCCTATTGGATTGGCTTTATTCCCTAATCCTTATACCAACGATTTTAATGCCATCGTAGAAATAGACCAAGCTGATAAAGGCGAAGTTGTAGTATATGATTTACAAGGAAAAGTAATGCATACAGAAGCTAAATCTTTTGAAGCAGGTGAAAATAATGTATACATAAATACTTTAGCAGGCTTGCCAGCTGGTGTTTATGTACTCGAAGTAAAAACAAACAATCACCAACAAGTGATTCGTTTTGTGAAAGGAAACTAATCTCCTTTAAACGCTTTCAAAAAGGGGTGCCCAGTTTGGGTGCCCCTTTTTTTTTGGTTCGAACCAAAATTTTTTTGACAAGGAATAGGCTGCTACTTTCTGTTTGGGATATGCTATATTTGCGCCTCAATTAGACTACATGCAATTTAAATTTAATACCATAGAAGAGGCCATTGAGGATATAAAAAACGGTAAAATGATTATCGTAGTAGACGATGAAGACAGGGAAAATGAAGGTGATTTCTTAACTGCCGCCCGAAATGTAACGCCGGAAGTAATCAATTTTATGGCCAGAGAGGGAAGGGGGTTAATTTGTGCACCACTCATTGATACGCGTTGCACAGAGCTTAAACTCGATTTAATGGTAAATGATAATACCACCCTCCACGAAACACCTTTTACCGTTTCGGTAGATTTATTGGGTAAAGGTTGTACCACCGGAATCTCGGCTCAAGACAGGGCCAAAACGGTTCAAGCCTTAATAGACCCAAATAGTAAACCAGAGGATTTTGGCAAACCCGGACATATTTTTCCGCTTAAAGCCAGGCCAGAAGGCGTATTGAGAAGAGCCGGACATACCGAGGCAGCCATTGATTTTGCCCGTTTGGCCGGTTTTGAACCAGCAGGTTGTATTGTTGAAATTTTAAATGAAGATGGCAGCATGGCCCGTGTGCCAGATTTGATTCAAATTGCCCAAAAATTTGATATGAAATTGGTTACCATCAAAGATTTAATTGCCTACCGCCTCGAAAAAGAATCCTTGATTCAACGCCTTATTTCGGTTGATATGCCTACTACTTATGGAAATTTCGTGCTTACCGCCTTTAAACAAACAGATACAGGCGAAGAACATTTGGTTTTACAAAAGGGTGTTTGGGATGAAAATGAACCTGTTTTGGTTAGGGTGCATTCATCTTGTATTACAGGTGATATTTTTCATTCGATGCGCTGCGACTGCGGCGACCAATTGCACAAAGCAATGGAACTTATCGAAAACGAAGGCAAAGGTGTGGTTTTATACATTAACCAAGAAGGCAGAGGAATTGGTTTAGTGAATAAATTGAAAGCCTATAAATTACAAGAACAAGGACTAGATACCGTTGATGCAAACCTTCAATTGGGTTTTAAAATGGACGAACGTGATTATGGAGTTGGAGCACAAATTTTACGTGCCATGGGAGTTCAAAAAATGAGGCTCATGACAAATAATCCAACCAAAAGAGCGGGTTTAATTGGGTATGGTTTAGAGATTGTAGAAAATGTTCCTTTGGCCGTGGTTCCTAATCCACACAATAAAAAATACCTCGACACCAAAAGAGATAAAATGGGGCATGAACTAAAATTGGATAGCAAATAACATGTTGCCGCTTTATCAAAAATATTTGGAGCAAGCCAAAAAAAATAAAGTAGAAAACAAGAAATTCTTAGATAAAATTAAAAAGCAAAAGCCAGCTAAATTAGACCTTATTATACAAGGTTTAGACGCTGAGGCTTTTGAAGAAATTGATTGCCTTCAATGCGCCAATTGCTGCAAAACTACCGGGCCTTTGCTTCTTAATAAAGATATAGATAGGCTTGCAAAAAGCCTTAAAATGCGCCCGGCGGTTTTTACAGAAAACTACCTTAAAATAGACGAGGATGCTGATTATGTTTTTAAAAGTATGCCTTGTCCGTTTTTAGGTTCAGACCATTATTGCAGCGTATATGAGGCGCGGCCAAATGCTTGTAGAGAATACCCGCATACGCAGCAAAGAGACCAAATTCAGAAATTGCCAATAACCTATCAAAACTCCTTGATTTGCCCTGCTGTGGCCAAAATTGTGGAGGCTTTAAAGCAGCATTTTTAAGGGATTTGAAGGTATTTGTGGGTTTGCAAACTAATGCGCCAAGCCGGATTTTCTTTGCAAAAATCAACGATTAAGGGCATCATTTTTTCTCTTTGGTCCCACTCGGGTTGTATAAATAATTGGCAGTTGGGCTGAACCAAAAGCGCATGTTTTTGAGCCCATTCAAAATCGCTTTTGTTAAAGATTACCACCTTTAATTCGTTGGCTTGAACCAAAACAGAAGGCAAAGGAGCTTTAAACTTTTTGGGCGATACACAAATCCAATTCCAAGTTCCACTTAAAGGATGCGCACCCGAGGTTTCAATATTGGTTTCTATACCTGCTTGTTGCAAGGATTTGCATAACGCATCGAGGTTGTGCATCAGCGGTTCGCCACCGGTAATTACTGCCATTTCGGTACCCGAATTTTGAACCCAATCTACCATGGTTTCTATGGCAATTTGTGGGTGTTTGTTGGCATCCCAACTCTCTTTTACATCGCACCAAACACAGCCAACATCGCAGCCACCCAACCTTAAAAAATAAGCAGCCCTGCCCGTTTGTGCACCTTCACCTTGAATGGTATAGAAATGCTCCATTAAAGGAAGCTTATTGGTTAAAATACTATCTACACTCATGATTGATTGATAACGTTTAAATAATGAACCATCTGACTAGATAAATTTTGAATAGAATGATTGTTGCCCGTATCAATAATGGTATGATTGTAGTGCAATCCATTCTCCAATTGCGCGCCCATTTTAAAATTGGCTTTACACATACTGCTCATGGCCTGCAAAGGAAATAGGGGTTCAAAATATAGGTTCAGCAAGAGGTCGAAGGGGTGGTTCATAAATTGACCAACCTTTTCTTCTTGCGGAATATTGAAAAAATTTAACTGCGCTTTGCAAAAGTATTCTGAGCTAATATGAAATTTTCTGTTTTGAGGTAATTCTTTGGCATCAATGTATCCCATTGTCCACACTTTTTTACCTTGATTACGCAAATAATGCGCTATGCGTGTAATTTCATCTTCTTCTTTGGCATG
>JAUYMZ010000222.1 GCA_030699355.1 Bacteroidota bacterium
TAGAATTGCCCGTGGCGAAGAACTTGGTTATAAACAAGAAGATTTAAAAATTCATGGTCATGCCATGGAATTAAGGGTTTGCGCCGAAGACCCCATGAATAATTTTTTACCAGATATTGGAAAACTGTTAACCTATAAAACACCTCAGGGTTATGGAGTAAGAGTGGATGATAGTTTTGAGGAAGGCATGGAAATTCCTATTCAATACGACCCCATGATTGCCAAGCTTATAACATTTGGTTCAAGCAGAGAAGAAGCCAGACAAAGAATGATAAGGGCTATCGCTGATTATCAGATTAGTGGAATTGAAACCACCTTAAGTTTTGGAAATTTTGTGATGCACCATGAGGCTTTTATCAAGGGCGATTTTGACACTAAATTTATAGAGAAATATTTCCAACCAGAGATGTTGCAAAACAAACAAAGTGAGCTAGAATTAATAGCGGCATTTAGCGCTGGGCATTTGTTTTTTCAGCAAATGGGAAGCAAGCAAGAACTCAAGGAAGCTTCACAAACCAATTGGCAACTGAAACGCAAAAACTAGAATTCAGTACTACTTTGTCTACAAAGCCATTGTAATTGTGTAAAATCAAGAAGTGGCACTATGGCATTAATTTTTAAATTTGATGCTGTAAATTATTTAGCTATGGCTGTTTTTCAACGCGTTTTCATTTTTGGAATTCTGTTCATTTTATTTGGATTGAACCAAACTTTGGGTCAATCCAAAATTATTCTCGACAAGCAGAGTGCAGGAGGATATTGCAATAATTATTTCGACCTTGGCGAGCATGGTTTTGCCCTTATCTTCAACAAAAGCAAGGATGTAGATGAAGGAACAGACAAAGAAAGTAACCTGCAAAATAATATCTATTACTATTCGAAAGATTTATTGAAGCGAGCTAATTTTAAATTAACCAGCAATGGGCAGTTTACAATGTATGCCAGCAAAAACAATCTTTTTGTGGTAGATAGGCTCAGTACTAAATATGTTGTTAAAGTTTTAGATTATTCTGGAAGAGAAATTTCAAGCAAAAAATTTGATATTGCAGAAATTGGCTTGAACCAAGATTTAATTCATCGTATTCATTTTACTGATTTAGGTAGAATGGTGTTTGAAATTTACGATGGTTTAGAACAATTACATGTATTTCAAATTGATTTAAAAAGTAGTCAAGATGCTGGCTTAAAAGAAGTAGATTTACAATTACCCAGTAATAATCCGCTAGAAAGCATGAATTTTCAAGGTAATTGGAAGCTTATTACGCAAACATCAGGATTTTACATTTTAGCAAAAAAAGGCTCCAATGCAGATTTCGACCCCAATGCCATTGCTTATCATATTGCTTTTTACGATGAAGAGTTTAATTTGTTTAGGGAATTGTTATTAGATAATTTCCTGATGAAAGATATTCAAATGTTGGGCAAAGAGGCTTCTATTAGCCTAAATCCAGTTTTGCAAAGTTTTGTGGTAAGTTGTAATATTTTAAAAGCTGGCAAACCTGCTTTTATGGCTGCAGAATATGCTATGAGCGCCGATAATAATGTGCTTCGTTTAAAGTGGTACAAAGAATTTGATTTAATCAACAATCAAAAATATCAATTTATTTTACAAGATGGAATTTCTGTCCCTGCCCCTCCCATTATTTCGCATCGCGGCCCAAAAACGTATGTAAGTTTGTATAAGGGTAGGTTAAATGTAAATGAGGAAGGATTAAACCAAATGGTAATTATTGATGCAGAAGGTAAAACTACCATGAATGCGGTGCAAATGGGAAATTTTGAGCAATTAAACTTAGATGGCTTTTGTGTAGACAATGACAATTTATACAGCCGCATTAAAACCATGCAAGTTGCCGCCGTTCTAAAACCCTTTTGTGAGTCGCAATATGTAAATGTGGTAGATTTAGATTTAGATGCTTATGGTAATGAATTGGTCATAATTTTGAATTACGAAATTAAAAAAGATCAAATCATCATTCATAGATTTCCTAAGAAGTAGCTGTTAATTAACTTGCTGCATAAAGCAAGTATGATTATTAGTTTATAAATTCACAACAAATTTTTTGATTACCGTAAAAATGCCTCAGAATTTTCTGGGGCATTTTTATTTTATGACAAACAGAATTACATTTGCCTTGTTAAAACGACATGGAATCAAGTTTAAATAAATCACAAGACAAACCATTAGAATGTCCAGTACCCCACAAACAAAGGGGTAAAATTACACTTTGGTTTAAACGCATGGGCGTTTTTGGGTTTTTCTTTTTCCTAATTAAAGGACTTCTGTGGCTTATAATCCCCTATTTAATTGCTAAAGGAGTGCTCTAGCCTTTGAGCATTGCATCCGCAAATAGTAAATCTTCAGGCGTGGTTATTTTGATATTTTTATAATCGCCCTGAACCAATTCTATTTGAACACCACTAGCCTCTAAAACGGAGGCGTCATCTGTAAAATTATTAATGTTGGAGGCTGAGTGGTAAGCGTTTTTGATGATATCCACTTTAAATGTTTGAGGTGTTTGAACCAAATAATATTCTGAGCGATTGAGGCTTATACTGCCCTTTTCGGTTTGCTTGCGGATAGAATCTTTTAATGGAATAACAGTTAAGGCACTCCCTTTTTCTTGGGCAACCTTATACGATTCTTTAATTACTGAGATAGGCACAAGCGGCCTAACGCCATCATGAATGGCAACCAATGCTTCTAAATCTGTAATAACATTCAAACCATTTTTTACAGATTCGAAGCGGGTTTCCCCTCCTATTACAATTTGATGCGGCAATTCAAAATTATGTTTCAAGCAAAGTTGTTTCCAGTAATTAATTTGGTCTTCTGGCAAAACCAAAACAAGTTGAATTTCATCGATGCTTCTAAATGCTTTGAGCGTATGCATAAGAACAGGCATTCCCTTTAGAAGAATAAATTGCTTAGGAATTTCGCTACCCATTCGCAAGCCTTTTCCGCCTGCAACTATTAATGCATATTTGTTCATTTGTTAAAAAAATAAAGGCCGAGAATAATGCTCGGCCTTGGTAATATTAAATTATAATCATGGCATCACCATATGCCAAGAAGCGGTATTTCTTTTTGATAGCTTCGTTGTATGCCTCTTCTAAAATTTCGAAACCTGCAAAGGCGGCAGTTGCCATTAATAAGGTAGATTCTGGTGGATGAAAATTCGAAATCAACACGTTGGCAATTCTAAAATCATGTGGCGGAAATAAAAATTTATCAGTCCAACCACTTAAGGCATTTAATCTATCTGCAGAAGATACTGATGTTTCTAAAGCCCTCATTACTGAGTTACCTACAGCTACAATTTTACGCTTTTCATTGATGGCATTGTTTACTATTTCGGTGGTTTCTTTAGGAATTTCAAAGTACTCAGAATCCATTTTATGCTTGGTTAAATCTTCTACTTCAACGGTTCTAAATGAACCTAAACCGTTATGCAAAGTTAACTCTGGAAAACGAATCCCTTTGATTTCTAAACGCATCATTAGTTCGCGACTAAAGTGCATCCCAGCCGTAGGAGGAATAACCGCTCCAACGTTTTTTGCAAAAATAGTATTGAACCTATCTTTATCTGTTTTCTCCACATCTCTGCCCATGTATTTTGGCAAAGGCATTTCTCCAAGTTTATCAATTAATTTCCTTAACTCTTCGTCGCTGCCATCAAATAAAAAACGAATGGTTCTTCCTCTGCTGGTAGTATTATCTACAACCTCTGCCACAAGGTCGTCGTTACCAAAATATAATTTATTACCTACCCTAATTTTTCTTGCTGGATCTACTAAAACATCCCACAATTTCATTTCTTTGTTAAGCTCACGCAACAAAAACACCTCAATTTTTGCACCTGTTTTTTCTTTACTTCCATATAATCTGGCAGGAAAAACTTTGGTATTATTCAATACCATTACGTCGCCATCATTAAACATTCCTAGGATATCAGAGAATTTTTTGTGCTCTATTTTGCCAGTTGCTCTGTTTATTACCATTAACTTAGATTCATCTCTGGCATCAGTTGGGTGTTTGGCAATAAGGGCTTCATTAAAGGCAAATTTAAATTGTGATAATTTCATATTTTGATGTTAGTATTAATCATTGTTTTTTGCTTGAACCTAAATCCTGATTTTAGGGCAGAATACGGGCTAATAACAAAAAAAATGGACTGCAAATGTATGGTTGAAATGAGCGAAACCGACCGACTCATAAAAGTTTTTATTTAATCTTCTGAAAGTATGGGGCTTATAAATAAAAAAGACCTATTGCGTTTCATCGCAATAGGTCTTTTTGAAAAAGCTTTATAATATTATTTTTCTAATCCTTGACTAATTTTTTGGTTCAGTAAAAGACTATGCGCTTTGGCCTCCTCGCCTCCAGCTATGTTTGTTTTTTGAATGGTTTTAAGCTGAACCAAAGCAGCAGCTTGGGAAACTGCATCGTAGTTTTTGCCTTTCACAATATCCAACAACATATCTACATAGGCATCTTGTAAGTTAAATCTTTGCGTTGGCACGGGGCCATTGTCTCCTTTAATAATTGCATTGGTTAAATCGGTAAACATATTTAATACAGAATACGTATTACCATACAAACGCGAGTTGCTCATCCTTTTTAATACAGTTGGATTACTGAGGTGTGAAAGTATGGTAGTTTGAAACCCAAGAATGCGTTCATTTATTTTAGGGTCTTCTGTACTGCTGAAGAAGCCAAAACCCCTACGCTGACTTTGCAAATATGGATACAAGTTGCTTTGAAAGCCGAATGAATTGGCAGAAAAGGCAAATTGAGCCAAGGCATTCATCGCTCTTTTTTGATCGGCTAACGAAACAGGTGTGTAGGCCTTACCTTCGCCTGGCTGACCAACAAAAGCTCTATTAACATGCACACCGCCGATGTATTTTACAATTACATTAGCTTGCTGAAAGTATTCATTTAACAAAACAGAATGAGCTTGCTTTAATTCTTGGTAACTTTGATTTGGCTTGGTATATTTTTCTTTAATTTTACCCATTAAATCTAAACTCAACTGCATGCGGTCTATGCCATAAGCAATGGCATCTCCACTTAAATCATTTACGTTTACACGTGGGTCGATACCACTAGAGGAGCCGCGCATATCATCGGCATCATTTCCAAAAATCAACAAGGTATCATTGGCACGCGAAAGTAATTTAATTTGGCGGTCTGCTTCAAGTTTTGGATCAGACAGAGATGGCGCGTACCCAAATTCTATGGCCCATAAATCGTATGGTCCGGGGCGGGTTGTGAAGTAATCTCCTTGTTTGTTTTTATCTTTTGCAATATTAGCAGCTGGATAATCCATTACGGAGGCAATGAGGCCTATTTCGCGGGTGATGGCTTTGTTGTGAATTTGGTTGGGTTTCAACATCTGACTGGCTTTCATGTTGTGGTTTAAGCCAAGCGTATGGCCCATTTCGTGCAGAACCAAGTAGTACAAAGACTGCTTCATGTAATCGCGCTTTTCAATTTCTGATAGTCCCTGCACGTTTAAAACTTGCGAGCCAAATAAGGTAGTTTGGTGCAAATGATCATGTGCATCGCAGAAGTTTTTAAACGAATTATTGCCAATTTCATCATGCATTCCTTCGTTTACAAATAGCTTTTCTTGACGCAATCTGTTGGTAACAAAAATGTACTCTAACATGATATCTGCTCCTAAAATTTGACCTGTTCTAGGATCTACAAAACTAGGTCCGTACCCGCCAAATGGAGGTTGAGGCGAGCTTGTCCAACGTAAAACATTGTACCTAATATCACCGGCATCCCAATTGGCGGTATCTGGTTGTTCTTTAACCTGCACTGCATTTTTAAAGCCTGCTTTTTCAAAAGCGATATTCCATTTTTCTCCGGCTTCTTTAATGGTTGCCCTAAACTCTTGAGGCGTTGTATTTTCAATCCACCAAACAATAGGTTCAACCGGCTCTGAGATGGCTGCATTTGAATCTTTTTTCACGAGGTGCCAACGGTGAATTAAATCTTTATATGCCACCGCATTGGTACTTGTCATGTCTTCTGCTTGTTCTGAGAAATAACCAATTCTTGGGTCATCGGCGCGGGGCTCAAAATTGTTATCGGGTGCCTCTATAAGTGTGTGTTGCACCACAATACTAACAGCGCGAGGATCTGTTACTTCTTTGCCGCCACTGCCCATAGGGTTGGCATTATCGTATACATATTCTACAATTAAATCGGTATTTTTTGCGTAGTTTCTAAGGTTTACAAACTTGGTTTTGTCTTTGCTTAACATGCCTAATTGGAAGCCCATTGCACCCGGACGGGCAGAGGGTTTAATTTGCTGCATGGCTTCGCTTAAGAAAATGGCGCTTGCGTCTATTAAAATTTCGCCTGTTTTTTGATCTTCTGCCACAATTTTCTGACTGCTCAGAATGGCTTCGCTAATATTGGCTTTAGCTGCTTTGCTAACTGGATTATTTGGGTCGAAATAAAAATTGGTATTAAGCACTACAAACTCTATTTTATCAAAATGACGTTTGATGGTAAATACCTTATTGTCTCTAAAACTGCCTCTAAAATGGCCCGCTGCCACTACTCCATCTACAGTGTAAGAGAAATAAATGTAATCTTTATTTAATTGGTCTTTTTTTACCAATAACATTACATTTCCATTGGTGGTGTCTTGAAACAAAGGAAATAATCCGTCGATTTTTTTGCTCGATTTGGTTTTATCCTTAATTGAAAAAGTTTTTGCTACCGCTGCGGTAGAGGTTGAGGCAGGTGTTGCTGGCTTTTTTTTTGTTTTAGAGCCCGCACACGCACCCCAAAGAAGTGAAAAGGTTAGTCCGGCAAGTACAATTTTTTTCATGTATTAATTAATTTGTAGGCAATAACAGAAATATTATTGAAATAAGCGAATTGTGTAAGGTAATTTTACTAAATAGATTTTAAATTGCAGAAAAAAAATTATGAGCAAACTAAACGCCATTGGGCTTAACAAAAAGAAAGCCGATGAACTAGCAGAAAACTTAAATGTATTGCTAGCCAACTACTCTATTTTCTATCAAAATACGAGGGGGTATCATTGGAATATTAAGGGAGAAAAATTCTTTGAATTGCATTTGAAATTTGAAGAGCTTTACAACGATTTACTTTTAAAGATTGATGAAATTGCTGAGCGTATTTTAACCTTAGGGCATACTCCTCATCACAATTATTCGCATTACGTAAAGGTGGCGAGCATTAAAGAAAGCAAGCAAGTAAGTAATGGAGTATTGGCTGTTGAAGAGGTTTTAAACAACTTCCAAATTATTCTTCCTTTGCAGCGCGCCCTATTAACATTGAGCAGCGATGCGGAGGATGAAGGTACCAATGCACTCATGAGTGATTACATACGCGCGCAAGAAAAATTGGTGTGGATGTACGGCGCCTTTATGGATAGAGAAAAGCATTAATACCGAGGGTCTGCTTTGGTAGCAAGCTTTGCCATTTTGCTCACTTCTAGCGAGTAAAATCCAAATTCTTGAACAACTTTTCCTTCTATTAGGTATACCCCTCTACCCGCAAATGGGTATTGGTTCAGGGCATGAGAAAAGTGCGTGGTGTCGAAAAAATTAGCTTGTACATCGTAAAATGTACCAAAGGCCATATAGTCGCCACGCACTGTTTTTACTGCTTTGGTAGTAACATAGTTGCCAAGCATTTTAACGGTTTGACCCAAGTATTTGCTCATGTCTGCCGCCATTACATCTCCCCGATATACGGTTTGAAGCAAATCAAAATCGCTCATACTTACAGGAAATCCGAGCAATTCAATTTCATCGTACGCGTCTTCTACAGGGTGGTGCGTAAGGGCGGGTAAAGTAAAGTCTTTATGTGTTTTTGTATCTAAAAAAAGCTCAATGGTTTCTTGAATAGGAATTGGTTTTGTTTCGCTTGTTGCATAGTTAAATGAGGGTGTTTCTTGTCCTTTATTTTGTGTGGTAACAAGGTTTCTTTCGAAGGCATGCGCTTGCCACATTAAATGTTTTTTGCCTACATTACAAAAGCCAAAAGCTCCTACTTTAATTAAAATCTTAAGTTGCAAAACGCCAATTGGCACCCGGTCTATAAAATCGGATAAACTCACAAACGCGCCGTTTTGCGTACGCTCATCTAAAATAAGTTGAATAGACTTTTGCGTTAAACGCTCTATGTGTGCAAACCCCAAATACACATCTTCGCCTACAATATTGGTGTAGATGTCTGAATGATTTACGCAGGGTAAATGAACGCGTGCACCCGTTTTCTTAAGCTCATTTACATATACCCAAGTTTTATAGAAGCCGCCAAAATTATTGATTACCCCAACCATAAATTCCATGGGGTAATAGGTTTTGAGAAACAAGCTTTGAAAGCTTTCTACAGCAAACGATGCAGAATGCGCCTTGCTAAAAGAATACCCTGCAAAGCTTTCAATCTGACGCCAAACTTCTTTACTTAATTCGTCTGAATATCCCTT
>JAUYMZ010000387.1 GCA_030699355.1 Bacteroidota bacterium
AGGCGCCCTTAAGCGCCTTTTTTTATTAAAATATGTGCTTCATTCTTATAAGTGAATACACTCGCCATAAGCTTGCGCAGCGGCTTCCATGATGGCCTCGCTCATGGTTGGGTGTGGATGTACAGATTTGATAATTTCCATACCGGTAGTTTCTAGTTTTCTAGCTACAACCACTTCTGCAATCATTTCTGTAACGTTGGCACCAACCATGTGAGCTCCTAAAAACTCTCCATATTTAGCATCAAAAATAAGTTTAATAAATCCTTCTTTTACTCCGCCAGCACTCGCTTTACCGCTAGCAGAGAATGGGAATTTACCCACTTTAATTTCGTAACCCGCTTCTTTAGCTGCTTTTTCTGTATACCCAACAGAGGCAACCTCTGGTGAACAATACGTACAACCAGGTATGTTATTATAGTTTAATGGCTCTGGGTGGTGACCAGCAATTTTCTCTACGCAGATAATGCCTTCGGCGCTAGATACGTGGGCCAAAGCCGGACCTTTAACGATATCGCCAATGGCATAAACACCTTTTACATTGGTTGCGTAAAAATCATCTACTAAGACCTTGCCCTTATCTGTTTTTACACCAATTGTTTCTAATCCTAAGTTCTCTAAATTGGTTTGAATTCCCACAGCAGAAAGCACGATATCCGCTTGTAATTCTTTCATTCCTTCTGCGGTTTTAACTTTAACCTTGCAGCCTTGGCCACTTGTATCTACTGCTTCTACAGAAGCATTGGTCATAATTTCTATGCCCGATTTTTTAAACGATTTAGCCACTTCCTTGCTTACCTCTTCATCTTCAACAGGTAAAATATTTGGCATAAATTCAACGATAGTTACCTTAGTGCCCATGGCATTGTAAAAATACGCAAACTCACAACCAATAGCACCACTACCCATTACCACAATGCTCTTAGGTTGCTCGGGTAAAACCATGGCTTCGCGGTAACCAATTACCTTTTTGCCATCTTGCTTTACATTAGGCAACTCTCTACTGCGCGACCCTGTTGCTAATATAATATGCTTGGCATCGTGGGTAACTTTGGCTCCAGCGGCATCTGTTACTTCAACCTTACTTGCCAAAACCAATTTGCCATAACCTGCAATCACATCAATCTTATTTTTCTTCATAAGGAAGGCAATTCCTTTGCTCATTCCGTTGGCTACATCGCGGCTGCGTTTTACCACTGCACCAAAATCATGGCTGGCTGAACCAACTTCTATTCCGTAATCTTTGGCATGTTTGATATATTCGAATACCTGCGCCGATTTTAATAAAGCTTTGGTAGGGATACAACCCCAATTTAAACAAACCCCGCCTAATTCTGCTTTTTCTACAACAGCAGTTTTTAAACCCAACTGACTGGCACGAATGGCAGCTACATATCCGCCAGGGCCACTTCCTATCACAATTACATCGTATTGCATGTGTTATTTATTTAAGTGTTAAGGTTGCAAAATAAAGCAAATTTCTTGTGTAGTAACATATTTTTAATTGTTGCTTTTTGAAAATTGGTTCGAACCAAATATATTTGAATTGTATTTAATTGATTGTTAGCTATGAATAAATATATTTACTGTCTTTTCTTCTTATTAGTTTCGGTTCAAACAGAAGCCCAGAACTTATTTTATGCCAAAACATTTGGCGGCACCAGCGGCGAAAATTTACTTGGAATGTGCAGCGACGGCGTGGGAAATGTTTACAGCACGGGCTGGTATACGGGAACCGCAGATTTTGACCCAGGTTTAGGCGTGGCATCTAGAACCTCGGTGGGTAATAGAGATGCGTTTGTGTGTAAATTAAACCCTGCTGGAAATTATGCTTGGGTCAGAACTTTTGGAGGCTCGGGCGCAGATGAGGGAATGGATGTTCACGTGGCTTCCGATGGCAGTGTTTACGCGGCAGGTATTTTCTTTAATACGGTAAATTTTGATCCCGGAGTTACCAATACTAGCCTAACTTCTGCTGGAAGTTGGGATACGTATGTGGTAAAATTTGATTCGCTAGGCACCTTGCTTTGGGCAAAGCAATTGGGGGGTACCGGTGCCGAAGACATAAAAGGCTTGTGTACAGACCAAGCAGGCAATGTGTATGTGGGCGGTACTTTTAGTGGTACGGCCGATTTTAATCCGGGTACAGCAGTGTTTAATATGGTATCGCAAGGTTCTACAGATGTATATGTTTGTAAGTTATCTCCACAGGGAAATTTTATTTGGGCAAGGCAATTAGGGAGTACTGTAAATGAAGCTTTATTTGATATTAAAGTGGATTTGAATAATCGCTTGGTGATTACTGGAACGTACCGCGGAACGGTTGATTTTGATGTAAATGTTGGTGTTCAAACTAGAACGGCCAATGCTGGTTTTAATAGTGATAGCTGGATTGCTAAATGGGATACTGCCAGTAACTTTATGTGGGTGCAGGTGTTTGGCGGAACTAGTTTTGATCAGTCGAATGCCATCGCCATTGATGCGCAGAATAATATTGTAAACTGTGGGTATTTTGCGAGCACAGTAGATTTTGATCCGGGTGCAGGTATTCTTTTCTATACTGCTTTGGGCGCGGTTGATAATTATATTTTAAAATTAGATTCGGCGGGCTCTTTCTTGTGGGCAAAGGCATTTGGTGGCGACCAAAATCAAACCGCCACGGCCATTGTGGTTGATGATTCTAGCAATGTTTATTGTACAGGTTGGTTTAAAGATACTGCAGATTTTGACCCAAACACAGGCGTGTTTAATTTAATTAGCAATGCTGGAACCGAGGATGTTTTTGTGCTTAAGTTAAACGAATTCGGAGTGTTTATGTGGGCATATCAAATAGGTTCAAGTGCTTTCGAAATTGGTACTGCCTTGGCCGTTCGTTCTACAGATAATTTGTTATTTGTAGCAGGACATTTTAATTCAATCCCAGATTTTGATCCGGGTCCGAGCTTACTTTCCATAGCCTCACAAGGCAGTTCAGATGCTTTTGTGCAAGCCGTTACCCTCAACAATAATCCCGCATTACCAGTAAGTTTCAACTCGTTTTTGGTTCGGCCTGAACCCACTGGAAATGCCTTGTTTTGGGAGACCGTTTCGGAACTTAACAACAAAGGTTTTGAGATAGAGAGAAGTTATGATGCTTTATACTTCGAGAAAATTGGATTTATAAAGGGTAATTATAATTCAAAGATAAAACAGTTGTACACCTACTTTGATAAGCAAATGCTAAGCGCTTATTATCGATTAAAACAAATAGATGTAGATGGCAAGTTTTCATATTCTTCAACGGTATTTGCGCATCGCATAGAAAGTAATTATAAGCTTGGTCCGAACCCATTTGACACTTACATAGAGCTGATGGATTTGCAAGGAGACGAACACGTGGCGTTATTGGATTTGCAGGGGAGTGTGCTTATGCAAGCAAATGCAGAGGGAAGTATAATGAAACTAGAAACTGAGCAACTAAGTATTGGCCTATATGTTTTGAAAATTTGGGGAGCTTCAGGCGTAAAAAGTTACAAGTTGCTAAAATAATCTATCGATATCCAAGAAAAATTTGGCTACTTTTGTGGCCTGTTCTTTATTTCTGGGGCTGACCGGTATTGACGGGGTGATTAATTGGCATGTAAGCATGTAGTGCATTGGACAGTTGGCACTATAATCTCAATTTCCAAAACCATAGTTGGCGAAACTCAATTCGCAATGGCTGCCTAATCAGGACGATTACGCATATGCCTTCGGTTCGGGTGTGTTTGTCTTGTTGCGCATCCACTAGAACCGTCATCAAACAGGGACTTTTTGCAGTGTGGTTACTGGCTGTAAAGAGTATTTAGTAAATATAGTTTAGGTTGGTAAGCGAAACAACCCGCCTAAGCCGAATTTAATGTTGCGCTACACATGTAGAAAGCGTGACCATTGCACTTCCGGACCAGAGTTCGAATCTCTGCAGCTCCACCTTCGCTCACCGAAGCCTTGGCGTAGGTGAGCTACTGAGC
>JAUYMZ010000395.1 GCA_030699355.1 Bacteroidota bacterium
TATGAGCTAACAAGCTATTTCGTATATAACTAATGTCTTTGTAACTCCTAATAGCTTTTACAATTGGCGCAAACTGTTTCTTAAATGCTATTATCTCAGCATCATCAACTGCTAAGTCCCATTCATCTATGAAAGTTTTCAACTGAATGATAAGATAGCCTATAATTACAATATAGCGCCGACTAGTCTTGCTTTTCGGTTCCTTTTCGTTTCCTTCTGTTAAAATATCAAAAGTAATTCTAATTGTTTGAATAATCCGGTTAATTGAATGTAACCATACTTGTCGTTCGGTTGGGGTATATATTTTGGAAGTCATAATTGAACTGATTTAAAGCTTAATTAACACCTATAATTAATCGAAACTTATCTGCCAAATCCTCTCTAATTTTAGAGACGCTTGGTTCTACAGTCCTATAAAGAGTGCGCCATTTTTCAATTGGATCATTTTCTTTGTTGCCTACCAAATCACTTCTTTTGTCTCCTGGCATTATTGATGCTTTAACTAGACCTTCCATAAATCTAGCGGAGCTCATTTCATCAATAAAATGCTCAGTATTTCGCACTATATTTTCAATTAAAATACAGGTTTCTTTGTCAAGAAAAATTCTATTTCGTTCAAATTTTTCCTTGTATTCTTTCATCTTATTTACTGCATTATTATGTTTACTATCATCATGAACCCACTCAGGACCTTGTCCTAAATGAGTATATACAATAATACTTTGATGCATTTCATAAGTTAGAATATAAATCTCCTTGATTAGAGTTGCCCTTTCGGCATGTAGTTTGGAGAATTTAAGTTCGTGTTCTTTTATCTCTTTATCAATTGTTGATTGAAATTGCTTTTCCGCTATATTTATTTCTTGTTTATACTTTTCAAGATCTTTGGCAAAATCCAATTCAATTCTTTTTTGGGCAATGTCAGCAAATTTTTCTATTGAAAATTTAGCCAACCAAATCATAATAGCAGTTAGCCCTCCAATAGAACCCAATATTAAAGCTAATTTTTCTATCATAATTTTACTTTGTTTATCATAATTAAAGAATATAAAGCGGTTCTTCCAAAGATGGTTATTTTTTTATTAAAGTAATAAAAGGAAAAGTTAATATAGCTTAAAATGCTAAATGGAGCATTCATCAAAATCGAACCGATTGTTTGGTCCAGATTTAAAACCTACGCAAATAAAAAACCATGCCAAAACAGTATGCAAATAGTATGCAAATAAAAAAAGGGTCTA
This sequence comes from Bacteroidota bacterium, assembly GCA_030699355.1. GTDB lineage: Bacteria > Bacteroidota > Bacteroidia > UKL13-3 > UKL13-3 > B1. Next base: position 1,239 of record JAUYMZ010000395.1, read on the forward strand.
AAGCGGACGCGCTCTAAACCCTTGATTTTCAGCTCCCTCTCCTGGGCTCGAACCAGGGACCCCATGATTAACAGTCATGTGCTCTAACCAGCTGAGCTAAGAAGGAGTATTTCCTTGTTCCATTTTAACCCCATGATTAATCCCGCAAATGCGGGACTCAACCAGCTGAGCTAAGAAGGAATCTGGTTAAAATAACTTAGACATTTCTTATTTGTTTCTGTTATTTATTTCCCTTTCGGGGATGCAATGATAGGAATTCATTTTTAATTTCGCAATATTTGCGCAATAAAATTTTAAAAAAAAATAATATGAGTTTATTAGTAGTTGGTAGTGTGGCATTTGACGCCATTGAAACACCCTTTGGAAAAACAGATAAAATCGTTGGAGGCGCCGCTTCGTACATTGCTTTGGCCTCTTCTTACTTTACAAAAGGATCAAATTTGGTTGCTGTTGTGGGCGAAGATTTCCCAAATGAGTTTATTGAACACTTAAATAAACATGGAGTAAACACCGAAGGCTTGCAAATTAAAATGGGCGAAAAGTCTTTCTTCTGGAGCGGTAAATACCATACCGACATGAATTCGAGAGATACTTTGGTTACAGAATTAAACGTTTTAGGAAGCTTTGACCCAATAGTTCCAGATAATTACCAAGATTGTGAATTCTTAATGCTAGGAAATCTCTCTCCGCAAGTGCAAAAAACAGTGATAGAAAGATTGCATAAGCGTCCGCGTTTAATTGTTATGGATACCATGAATTTCTGGATGGAAATTGCACTTGACGACCTAAAAGCAACCCTTAAAATGGTTGACGTTTTAACCATCAATGATGAGGAAGCGCGTTTGTTATCTGGTGAATATTCTTTAGTTAAAGCTGCTGCCAAAATTCAAGAAATGGGACCGAAATACTTAATCATTAAAAAAGGTGAAAATGGCGCCCTCTTGTTCCATGGCAAAGAAGTGTTTTTTGCCCCAGCATTGCCTTTAGAAGAAGTGTTCGACCCAACAGGTGCAGGTGATACTTTTGCCGGTGGATTTATTGGATACCTCGCTAAAACAGGTGATATAAGTTTTGAAAATATGAAAAACGCTATTATATACGGTTCAGCCATGGCCTCTTTTTGCGTTGAAAAGTTTGGTACCGAAAGAATCATTGATTTGAGTCAGGAAGAACTCGACCACCGTATCAACCAATTTAAACAACTGGTAAAATTTAATATTGGAGCCAATCTAGCATCTGGCAATTAAAATTGAAAGTATAAAAAAAAGAGCAAATTTAATAAATTTGCTCTTTTTTTTTGCAAAAACTTAATAAACAAATACTTAAGAGAATTATATTTTCAAAATTACATGATAAACAAAAGTACTACTTTAGATTATCATGATAAAATAAAGTACAGGTTTGGATTATCATGATAAAATAATACCTTTGAGGGGTTATGCTTCAAAGAAAACAAGTGATGGTAGATGCCGAAGGGTACAGCCTATTTTTGTGGGGTGCCCGACAAACAGGTAAAAGTACCCTGCTCAAAAACCTGTACCCAAATGCCTTGTGGTTTGATTTATTACTATCCGAAAATTTCGAAAGACTATCGAAACAACCGAGTATTTTAAGAGAAACAATTTTGGCTCAGACCGAAACCAAAATAGTTATCATTGATGAAATACAGCGCATACCCGAATTATTAAATGAGGTTCATTGGTTAATTACCAACAAAGAAATTCAATTTATATTAAGTGGTTCTAGCTCAAGAAAAATTATTAGAGGCGGCTTCAATCTCTTAGGAGGCAGGGCCTTGAGGTACGAGCTATTTCCATTAACAAGCGCAGAAGTACCAAATTTTGATTTACTTAGAGCTTTAAACAACGGACTATTACCTCGTCATTACCAGGCAAACAATGCCAAAAAGCTTATATCTGCCTATATTGGAAATTACTTAAAAGATGAAATTGCAGCCGAAGCAAAAATTAGAAATGTACAATCCTTTTCTAAGTTCTTAGAAGCAGCCGCTTTTAGCAATGGCGAAATTGTAAACTATACCAATATTGCAGCAGATTGCGGCGTTTCTGCCCCAACAGTTAAGGAATATTTTCAAATTTTAGAAGATACGCTCATTGGCCGGTTTGTTCCTTCTTTTCAAAAAAAGCCAAAACGCAGGGTTATTCTGGCTCCTAAGTTTTATTTTTTTGATATTGGCATGGTGAATTACCTGCTTAAACGAGGAAAAATTGAAATGGGAAGTGAGGTTTTTGGAAATGCATTTGAACACCTTATTTACCACGAAATTTATACGCATAGTCAGTATTCTGGCCTAGAATACCCTGTACATTATTGGAGAACGGCTTCGCAACTTGAGGTAGATTTTATTTTAGGAGATAATGAAGTGGCCATTGAAGTAAAATCAACTGCCAACGTATCGGCCAAACACCTGCATGGACTAAAAAAGTTTGCCGAAGAATACCACACCAAACAAATGATTGTAGTTTGTAATGAACCCATGCCGCGTCTCATTCAAAACATCTTAGTGCTACCTTGGAATATGTTCTTACAAAAACTTTGGGCAGGTGAAATTATGCCGGCATAACTTTCTTTTTAAATGGGTTCAAACAAAAAAGGAGGAGAACATATTATTCCCCTCCTTTTTTCTGGCTGAACCAATTAATTTTATCTCAAATCATACCTATCTAAATTCATCACTTTTGTCCATGCCATAACAAAGTCTTTTACAAACTTTTCTTTGGCATCGTTGCTGGCATACACTTCAGTTAATGCACGCAATTCTGAGTTTGAACCAAAGATTAAATCGGCACGGGTGGCGGTGTATTTTACGGCACCTGTTTTTCTATCTTTACCTTCAAACACTTCTGCTTTCTCATCTATCGCTTTCCATTCAATATTCATGTCTAATAGGTTCACAAAAAAGTCGTTGCTCAAAGTACCTACTTTATCTGTAAAAACTCCATGCTTGCTTTGGTTATAATTAGCACCCAACACGCGCATACCTCCTACTAAAACAGTCATTTCTGGCGCTGTTAAATTCAACATTTGTGCTTTATCAACCAATAATGCTTCTGTAGGAACAGTGTATTGAGCTTTGCTGTAATTTCTAAAACCATCGGCAATTGGGTTCAGAACCTCCATAGCCTTTATGTCTGTTTGGGCTTCAAGGGCATCGGTTCGGCCAGGAGTAAATGGAACATCCACTGTAAAGCCAGCATTTTTAGCGGCTTGTTCAACGGCTGCTACGCCACCCAAAACGATTAAATCTGCCATAGAAACTTTTTTATCTTTCGATTTATCGTTGAACTTCTTTTGAATCTCTTTGTACTTAGCTAATACCTTTTTTAATTGAGCTGGGTTGTTTACTTCCCAATTGGCTTGAGGCGCTAATTGTATTCTGGCACCATTGGCACCACCTTTAAAATCTGTACCTCTAAAAGTAGAAGCAGAAGCCCAAGCAGTAAGCACTAACTCTTGTGAACTCAATCCAGCATTCAACAAAGTTGCTTTCAATTCGGCAATGTCTTTGGCATCAATAACAGCGTGGTTTATGGCCGGAATAGGATCTTGCCAAATAAATTGCTCTTTCGGAATTTCTGGTCCTAAATGTAACGCACGCGGACCCATATCGCGGTGTGTTAATTTATACCAAGCTTTTGCAAAAGCGATGGTAAATTCTTCCGGGTTATTTAAAAACCTGCGAGAAATCTTTTCATAAATTGGATCATACCTTAAAGATAAATCTGTAGTTAACATGGTTGGTGCATGCTTCTTGTTTTTATCAAAAGCATCTGGAAACATTACCTTACTATCTACTGCTACCCATTGGTGAGCGCCAGCCGGACTTTTTGTTAACTTCCATTCTGTGGCAAATAAACTTTTAAAATAACCGTGGCTCCATTGGGTAGGCGTGGCTGTCCAGATTACTTCTAAACCAGAAGTAATGGCATCTTCGCCTTTACCCGATTTATAAGAACTTTTCCAACCTAAACCTTGCTCCTCAATTTTAGCTGCTTCAGGTTCGGCACCCACATGGCTAGCCGGACCAGCACCATGGGTTTTTCCGAATGAATGTCCTCCTGCAATTAAAGCTACAGTTTCTTCATCGTTCATACCCATTCTAGCAAAAGTTTCGCGAATGTCTTTGGCCGCTAAAACTGGATCGGGATTGCTATTTGGTCCTTCTGGATTTACGTAGATTAATCCCATTTGCACAGCAGCAAGCGGGTTTTCTAAATTCCTATCGCCACTATAGCGTTTATCTTCTAACCATTTGGTTTCGGCACCCCAGTATACATTCGATTCTGGCTCCCAAACATCTGGTCGGCCACCACTAAAACCAATGGTAGGAAAACCCATAGTTTCCATGGCTACATTGCCTGTTAAAATCATTAAATCTGACCAAGAAATTTTGCTGCCAAATTTTTGTTTAATAGGCCACAACAAGCGGCGGGCTTTATCTAAATTGGCATTATCTGGCCAGCTGTTTAGAGGCGCAAAACGTTGCTGACCTTCTCTTGAACCACCACGACCATCGCCAGTTCTATAAGTTCCAGCGCTATGCCAAGCCATTCTAATAAAAAGCGGACCATAATTTCCGTAGTCGGCCGGCCACCAATCTTGCGACTCTGTCATTAACTTTTTTAAATCTGCTTTTAAAGCAAAATAATCCAAGCTAGTAAATTCCTTTTTGTAATCAAAATTAGGACCCATAGGATTTGATGCCGCCGTATTTTGCCTCAATACATTTAAGTCTAATTGATTGGGCCACCATTCTTTATTGCCCGGACCCATTTTTTTACCTGGCTCTACTTCACCCTTTACGCTTTCTGTTTTTGGGCCTGAACCAAAACCCATCGGACATTCGCCTTTAGCAGCAGACGAAGCCGTTGTTTGCGCTGTAAGCTCAAAAGAGGCTATGAGCGCAGTGATAACTAATAACTTTTTCATAATTGTTTTATTAAAAATTTATGTTTTGTTACTACAAAGGAAAGCTGTTATTTTGTTTGATAAAAACTAAATTTTAGATACCATTATTGATAAAATAGATGAACATACAACAATTCCACTATATACTTGCGCTTTCGGAGACAAGGCATTTTGAAAAAGCCGCAGAAATGTGTCATATAACCCAATCTACCCTTAGCACCATGATATCAAAATTTGAAGACGAGCTGGGCATTCAGGTATTCGACCGCAAGAAAAAGCCAATTGAAATAAGCATAGAAGGGGAAGCTATTTTAGAGCAAATAAAAAAAATAAAAAAGGAAATAGACGGTTTAACCGCTTTAACCCAAGAGATAAAAGGAGAAATAAAAGGATCGTTAAGCATAGCAGTAATACCTACCATTGCGCCTTATATTTTGCCCCAAATATTAAGAAGCTTCTCCCAAAAATCCCCAAAGTTAGAGCTTATCGTGCGAGAGCAAACCACCGAAGAAATTACCCGACTTATAAAATCGAGGCAACTAGATATAGGCATTCTATCTACGCCAATAAACGAGAAAGAAATCATAGAGCATCATTTATACGATGAGCCATTTGTATTTTTCACGCAGAAAAACCATCCAAACAAAACCATAGAAACGCATCAATTAGAAACCAAAAATCTTTGTTTATTAGAGGAAGGGCATTGTATGCGCGCACAAGTATTAGAACTTTGCAACGTGCATCTTAAAAAGAAAAATAAAATAGAAAATTTTAATTACAGTGCAGGTTCCATAGACAGCCTTATGAAATTTGTTTTAGCCAACAAAATGGACACCCTTCTCCCCTATTTAGCCGCCATAGATTTACCCAAAGAAGCGCAAAAAAACATCGTTCAATTTACAGAACCAATGCCCTACAGAAGTGTAGGCATGGTGGTGCACAAACACTTTGTTAGAAAGAAAATTTTAAACTTGTTGCAAAAAGAAATACAAGAGAAAATTGCTCCACTTATACCAAAAATTGGGGCAAACAGCAAACAATTAATGCCTATTTAACGCCGCTATACCTTTTTCACAAACTCACTTTTTAATGCCATAGCACCAAAGCCTGGCACCTTACAATCTATGTTATGATCGCCGGCAACCAATCTAATGTTTACTACTTTTGTACCCACTTTAATGGCTTTAGCAAAACCCTTAACAGGCAAATCTTTTACAATACTAACAGAATCTCCATCTTGCAACACATTGCCATGCGCATCTTTAACCACCAATTGGTCTGAACCTAAACTTGCAGTTAATGCATCGTCGGCAGGACTCCATTCGTGGGCGCATTCCGGACAAACCATTAAATGATCCATTGGGTAAGTATATTCACATTTACAAAGCGGGCAAGGCATTATTATATCTTCTGTCATGTAGCAAAGAAAAGCTTATAATAGTTTCAAAACAGATAAATTATTTAAATACCTTAAAACGAGGCTTAAGGTATTTAAAATAAAAATCAGATTTCCACTTTCCCATTGGGTGTGAAGAATAAATACCTTTAAAACCAGAGCTAAGAAAAGCAACAAAACATGACAGTGCCATATAAAAAATAGCATTGGCTCCAAACAGCTCTGCCCCCATAATTATACAGGCAAGTGGAGTATTAGAAGCACCTGCAAATACTGCAATTAATCCCAGGGCGGCTAAAAAAGAAATGGGTAAAGGTATGAACCAAACCAAAGCACTACCCAAAGTGGCGCCAATAAAGAAAAGAGGCGTTACCTCTCCCCCTTTAAAACCTGCTGAAAGCGTAAAAGTGGTAAAGAATATCTTTAGCGCAAAAACATAAAATTCCTGAGGTTGAGTAAAGGCAAGAACTATCTCTGAAACTCCCAAACCCGTGTATTTGTAGGCATCAAAATACCCCACTAACAAGGCAATTATTCCCCCAGCAAGTGCAGTTCGAAAAGGGGGAAATTGAATGTAACTGAAAGCCTTTGAAAAATAATGTTGTGTAGCTATAAAAACCTGGGCCGCTAACCCAAAAAGAATGGAAGCCACCACAATATTAAATACTACCACAAAAGAAAATTGCGGTAATACCAAGGGAGGAAAAACAGTATGAGAAATGCCGGTGCCTATACAAATAAAATGTGCCAAAAAGCAAGCGAGTAATACAGGAATGGCAAATGTGAAAAAAGATTTTCTAACCCAAAGCAACTCAAAAGCAAAGATAAAACCTGCTAGCGGCGTGCCAAATACAGCCGCAAAGCCTGCACCAATTCCCATGAGCAATAAAAGCCTTTTTTCAAATGGGGTGCTGGGTGCAAAATATGACAACTGCGCAGCAATTGAACCACCCATTTGAACAGCGGTGCCCTCTCTTCCGGCAGAACCACCAAACAAATGAGTAAGTATAGTACCCACAAAAACCATGGGAGCCATGCGCCAATTTACCTTAACTTGTGTATCTTGGAATGAATGAATGAATAGGTTGTTTCCGGCAGCAATAGGAGCGCCAGCATAATGGTACAATAAACCAATGGCCAATCCGGCAAAAGGCAAACCTATCAATAAATAGTTGTTTTCTAAGCGCAGTTGGGTAACAAAATCTAAGCTAACTAAAAACAAAGCCGCAACTAAACCAACCGCAACGGCAATAATTACAGCCCATAAAATATGTTTTAAAAACAGCCTCATCAAGGCTCAATATTACAGAAACTTTTAGTTTTAGTGGTATAAGTTGGCCTATAAATAATCTTTGTATACTTTTGAGCTAATTTTAAATACAATCATTGGGAAGAATTTTATACTTAATATTTACTTTTTTATGCCTTATAATTTCAAAATTTGGGCAATCACAAAGCAGCATAGCTCAAGATTTTGCCATTTGGAATTGGGTTCAAATTGAAAAAAAAATAGCACCTACGCATTATTTAAATTTTCAGTACCAAATAAGATTTGTTGAAAACGCTCAACAATTTGGCCGCAGTAATATCTACTTTTCGTACAGCAAAGATTTTTCTAGGAACTATCATTCAGAAATTTTGTATCAACTGAACACAAATTTACGAAACGACCAACATACTATTTATTGGGGACATACCTACAAGCAACTAGTAAACAAAAAATTTACCTTGTTTTTTAGAAGTGCCGTCCAGCATACGCAAAGACAATTTACCAAAGAAATAAGAATTGACAAACCAAGCACAGAATGGCGAAATAGGATACGATTAGCCTATAAAATAAATAAAACATTTACTATTACCCAATCGGCAGAGGTGTATTTAAAAAACACCCCTTTACTACCTATACATTGGAGCCGAATGAGGTATGTAAGTCAGTTAAATTTTAGATATAACAAATACCAAAGTTTCCATTTGTTTTATTTAGTAGAACCCGATTTAATAAGCTATAAGCAAAGGGAAACAGATTATGTTTTGGGATTTACCTATAAAATTAAACTGCCAAACAAATGGAAAGATTATAAAAAGCTATATCAGCCCAAATTAAAAAAACCATTTCAATGGCAAGATGATTATGAAAAAGAAAATAGAGACACCTATTAATAATTAAACTTTGGGGAAATAAATATAAAAGGTTGTACCAATATTTTCTTCACTTTTCACTTCAATTTTACCCCCTAATTTCTGCATTAATTCTTTACAAAGCAACAAACCCAATCCGCTGCTTGCCTCTCCCGAGGTTCCTACTCTCCCAGATTTAGAACCAATTTTAAATAAGCCTGCAAGAATTTTTTCATCCATTCCTATGCCTGAATCTTTTACATATAAGCAAACAAATTCTTGAGATGAATTGTGCAATCCAATTTCCACCTTACCATTTTCATTGCTAAATTTAATGGCATTGGTAAGTAAATTTCTAAATATTGTTTGCAACACGAAAGAGTCTGTTATGATTTGAAGTTTCTCTGGAAAATTCAAATGCAAAGAAATATTTTTACGCTTGGCCAAATCATCATACTGAACCAAACATTCATTACCCATTTTAAGCAAATCAATAGAAACAGGATTTAACTTTACCATTTGAAGTTTTACCCTGGCATATTCGAGTAGATTTTCCAACAAAACATATAACTTTTTTGAGGAACGCTGCAAGGCTTTAGACATAACCACTAATTCTTCTTGCGTATGCTCCTCAGATTCATCTGCCATCACCTCTGTTAAGCTCAAAAAACTCCCAATTGGCCCTTTTAAATCGTGTGCAATAAT
>JAUYMZ010000398.1 GCA_030699355.1 Bacteroidota bacterium
AGGTGAAAAAGTTAAGTCTGAGATAAAAGATAATTTATTGCCAGGTCAAGGGAAAACTTTGGATATCGGTTTCAGGGCATTTAAATTAGATAGTTCTAATATTAGAACTTGGGATGGCAATCCAGACGCATTGGAAGATAACTTACTAAATGCGGGTAAAAATATCAAAGAGGGCAGATCGGAAGAAGATGTACTTTACGAAATACTACTTAAATACGGCTTGGACTTAACCATTTCAATTGAACAAAAAGAAATTGCTGGCAAACAGGTTTTCAATTTAGGTATAGGGGCCTTATTTATTTGTTTGGGAGATAAATTAACTACTGCAATTGCTGAAGGAATAGGTAAATGGAAAGAAGAATTAAAGCCAGCCACAACAAAGGTTATATTTAAAGATACTGGCTTTACCGATGTAGAGAAAACCAACAGCATGCAAATTTTGAAACGATATGGCATATTAGAGGTAAACACCATTTAATCAATAAACTGAAAGGCTCATGAAAATAAAATTTGACAGCAGTTTATCATATCAGCAAGATGCAATAGAATCAATTGTAGATGTGTTTAAAGGTCAAGAAACCTGCAACTCAAACTTCACCGTTTATTCGCCTGAATTTTTGGCAAAGCAAAAACAAATTGAATATAACACTGTAGGTTATGCCAATAAGCTTCAATTAACAGAAGGGCAAATTTTGGAAAATATCCAGAAAATTCAACTACGCAATGGTTTAAAGCCCTCTGTGCAAGGAGAAATAGACCGTAATGCGCTAGACTTAAGTGTTGAGATGGAGACTGGTACTGGCAAAACTTATGTGTACCTAAAAACCATTATGGAAATGCACCGTCAGTATGGTTTTAGCAAATTCGTTATTGTGGTTCCTACTATCCCAATTAAGGAAGGTGTTTACAAGAGTTTACAGATTACCGAAACACATTTGAAAGAGCACTATGCCAATGTAAACTATAAGTACTTTGTATACGATAGCTCTCGCTTAAATGAGATTAGGGATTTCGCCACCAGTGACCAACTCCAGATTATGGTTATCAATATCCAGGCATTTGCCAAAGATGTGGATGATGATTCAAGCAACTCCAACAGGATATTACTCAATTACAACGACAAGTTGGGATACAAACCCATTTCATTGATTCAAGATACCAGACCATTTGTTATTGTGGATGAGCCTCAGCGGGTACTTAATACGCCATTGGGTAAAAAATCAGTTATCAACCTGAAACCGCTAGTCATTGTTCGTTACTCTGCAACCCACAAAGAGAAGGTGAATCTTTTATACAAGTTGGATGCAGTTGATGCATACAATAAGCAGTTGGTAAAGCAAATTGAAGTAGCAACTATAAAAGTAGATGGAGCAGCCTCAACTGGAGCTTACATTAAGCTCTTGCAGGTATCCAATAAAAATGGTTTTAAAGCTAAGTTAGAATTAGATGTAAAGGGTAAAAACGGAATTGCAAAAAGAGAAAGGAAAGATGTTAAGCCAGGAGATGATTTGCTCCAGCTAACTAAACTGGAGCAATACGATGGCTTCATGGTTCGAGATATTTACACCGACTCAGATAATGAGTGTGTTGACTTTAACAATGATGTGCTAATCCGTTTGAACATGAGCATCGGTGGCACAGATGATTTAGCCATTAAACGTGCTCAAATTACCAAAACCATTGAGGAGCACCTAAATAAGGAATTGATACTTAATCCGAGAGGGATCAAGGTGTTGAGCTTATTCTTCATAGATAAGGTAAGCAACTACCGTGAGTATGATATTGATGGCAATCCGAGCAATGGAATTTATGCCCAACTATTTGAGGAAGAATACAAGAAAATCATAGCAAGACCACGTTATAAAAATTTATTCGAAGGCATTCGTGACATCAATGAAGAAGCAAACCAGATACACAACGGTTACTTTGCGGTAGATAAAAAACCAAAGGCTAGTAACACCAAGGATAAGTACGAATATTATAAGGATACAACTGGTAAAACCAAAAATGATGAGGACACTTACAACCTCATCATGAAGGACAAGGAGAAGTTACTCAGCTTTGACTCCAAGTTGCGTTTCATATTCTCCCACACAGCACTCCGTGAAGGCTGGGATAATCCAAACGTATTTCAGATTTGTACACTAAAGGATTCTGGAGGAACCGACATTTCGAGACGACAAGAAATTGGACGAGGTTTACGTCTTTGTGTTAACCAGGATGGTGAAAGAGTTCATGGATTTGACACCAACACATTAACCGTTATGGCAAACGAATCATATGAGGAGTTTGTAAAGAACTTTCAAAAAGAAATGGAGGAAGAAACAGGAATAGTGTTTGGCTTATTGCAATCTCATAGCTTTAGTAGTATTACGGTTGAAATGGATGGCAATGATCCCGTGTTCTATGGTCAGGAACAGTCAGAGCAATTGTATAGTTATTTTGCTTTGAAGGGTTATATCGATATTCGTGGGAAAGTTCAGGAGCTACTTAAATACGACCTTAGAATAGGTGAAGTTGAATTGCCAGAGAATATGCCAATTCACATTAAATCGCAGGTTGTTGAGGTGTTAAAACAAGTAGCAGGCAAGCTGGAGATAAAGAAAAATGAGGACAAACATCTTGTCAAGGTGCGTAAGGAAGTTTTAATTAGTCCAGACTTCGAAAACTTGTGGAATCGAATTAAGTACAAAACAACTTATTCAGTTGATTTTGATGCAAACAAACTAATTGAGGCTTGTATCAAAAATATCAACGAACGCTTGGTTATAAGCAAAGGGAAATTGGTTTACACCAAAAGCAAGCTAGATATTTCAAAAGGTGGTATAGAAAGAGATGGAGAAGAGCAAACAGCTTATGGTCAAGTGGAACAAAGCGCACATGTATTACCTGACATTGTAACATATCTTCAAAACGAAACAAATCTCACCAGAAAATCAATCGTCAAAATTTTATTAGGTTGTTTAAGGCTTAGTTATTTTAAAATCAATCCACAGAAATTTATTGAGGGCTGCATAGAAATTATCAATGAACAAATGCGCATGCATATCATAGATGGTATTGTGTATAAAAAAATCGGTGAACATGACTATTTCCAACAAGAATTATTTGAAAATGAAGAGCTATACGGATATTTAAAGAGTAATTTGATGCCAAGTTCTAAATCACCTTATGAATATGTGGTATATGGAAGTTCAATAGAATCTGATTTGGTTAAAGATTTTGAAAACAATGAAAACATAAAAGTCTATGCTAAATTACCTAGTTGGTTTAAAATAGATACACCGTTAGGGACATATAATCCAGATTGGGCCATTCTATTTGAAAAAGATGGTCTAGAAAAACTATATTTTATTGTTGAAAGTAAATCAACATTAGATATTTTTGGTCTCCGTCCAAATGAAAAGGCTAAATTTGATTGTGGTAAAAAGCATTTTAATGCCTTATCTGAAAACACAAATCAAAGTATTCAATTGATAGTTGCCAAGAATATGGATGATATTTCAAACAAGGCATTAAGTTAATAATTAACAAAGATTATTATTGTTTATGGAACAATTAAATATCAGTGAATTATTTGAGTATAATAAAAATATTATTGAAAAAGAAGTTTTACAAGATTTTGGTGCAAACTCTGAGTTATTAGGCTTTTCAAATTATTTAGCAGAAAAGAAAAGGTACAACATAAGATTTACTAAATTTACTAAAATTTCAGAATTAAAAGACCCAATAAAAGTCAACACAATTTGGGATAAATATTATACATCTAAAACAAATTTAATGATATATGAAATAGGGTTGAAGAATGTTATAAAAATACCATACTTAATAGAATTACGCGTAAATAAAAAATCTATTAGTTTCTCATGTTATAATCCTATTTATAAAAGGTATTCAGGGGCCAAAGATGACAAGTTAAAGATAATAATTGACCAATACGGAGGGTTTTTTCATGTGGACTTTACTCACGATCGTTTCAATATAGACTTACATAATAAGCTACGTTATTATGTAAATCATGGTGCAAAAGTTAAAAAATATAAACTATCAGAATTTATTATGGACCTGGCCTGTATACAAAATGAAATAATTTCCAAGGTTTCTGAATGTATTTTGTTAAAGCCATATATCCCAGATTTTACAGCTATTGATGAATATATTTTTGGTAAGCCTACTTATAAATTCCAACCTACTTTAACTGAGAGGGAGTATTATTCTTGTTTATCAAATATATTTCAACTGGAATATATTCTATTAGATAGATTTGGAATTTTACTGAATTATCATTTTAATTTGTTTTCTAAAAATGAAAATATTTCATTCAAGATTGCCATTGAGAAACTTGAGGAAAAGTTTGGAAAAAATTTTAACTCTCATTTGATAGAAAAATATGAAGAATTGCATAATTCTTTTAATAAGGATAGACGTAAATTTGTACATAAGCAGTCTTTAGAATCAACAATTATTTTTGATTTACTAATGTCTACCGGTGATTTTAAAAAGAGAATGAGTTTAAAATTGAAGATAGAAAGCCTATACAAAGTGGCAAAAGAATTTCCATCTAAAAATATTGAATTACTTGAATTGATTTTACAAACAATAGATGATTATTTGCCTAAAAACTAAAATAATTTTATTAATCTTACACTCTAGTTTTACCAAAATTATAAACTACTCCATAAAATAAATCCTATAAAAAAGAATGGCAGAATTTTTAACAACATATGGCATTTCCTATAATATTGAAAGCATAATTATGGATGCACGAACACATTTAACTCTTGTTTCACCTTATCTTCAAATATCAAAAACTTTGATGGAGAGGCTTAAGGATGCATCAAATAAGAGAGTTTCAATAAAAATTGTTTATGGTAAAGATGATTTAAGAACAAATGAAAGGGAGTCCTTAATGAGCTTGCATAATTTGGAATTATTTTATTTCGATAATTTGCATGCTAAATGTTATTTTAATGAAAATAAGATGGTGATTACCTCAATGAATATGTATGAGTTTTCTGAAAAGAATAACCGTGAAATGGGAGTTTTAATTGATAAGTTTGAAGACAGAAAACTTTATGAAAAAGCTGTCTCTGAAACAAATTCTATTCTACAATCTGCGGAGGAGATAAAATTTAAAAAAAGCATGAAGTCAAAATATCCGCTTAGAACTACTAATAATCTTAAATTAACCAAGGAACTCAACGCCCATTGCATAAGATGTAAAGATAAAATTGAAATTAATCCGGATATGCCATATTGTGAGGAATGTTTTGAAATTTGGGATTCCTATTCTAACTACGAGTATAAAGAAAACTATTGCCACAATTGTGGTTCAAAAGCGAATACAAGCATGCAAAAGCCACAATGTTTTACTTGTTTTTCTGTTTGGATTAGGGAATAATTTATCGGTTTATAACCCCACTTGATAACTATTGCTGGATTTGGATGGTTAAAGGTGTTTAAGTTGTCAGTTGCTAACCGTGAGCCATTACTTAAATCCTCAACCGACTTACTCTTGGTAAATTGATAAAAAAGCATCGAAACCAAATGTGTCTAATTGTCGTAACCTTTCTTATGCTTAATGGTCTCTCCCTGATATACAAATCTATTGAATATTGAGCGGTCTAATTTGGAAATCAAAAATAAACTATACTTTTGAATTGAATAAAAAAGGGGTAAGCACAACCTCATAATAAACTCTGAGGTAAAAACATTCCATTCTTTTTTATTTAAGTCGCTATTTATAAATAACCCATTCCCTAATTAATAATATGCTAATCAGATAATAACTATGTCTACAATATCAATTGAAACAGGTATTAAAATCAGTGCCTCTACTATCCAAACAGAGCTTTTATTATATAATATTGCTGTCAAGCTTTATTCTTTACTGTACAAACTTCCGAGTAACATAATTAGGTATTTATTTAAAATTCTTTTAGGGGCCGTATTCATTACATTAATACTTCCATTTTTGTATTTTGGAATAGTATTTTATTTAAGAAGGTCAAAGTCAATAATTGAGGATTTTAAAAAAGAAATTCCTTCCCTTTCTTTATCTCAGTTAGAGGAGTTTAATAAAATTTTTACTAATTTGTATGTTGATAAAGGAATCAATCCCGATGTCCTAACAAATTTAGATAATAATTCCCCAGTACTATTTAGGCCAATTTGGTATATAATTAAAGAAAGTATTGATAAACAGTTTGAATTAAAATCACTGATAGAAGAGCAAATTAAAAAAGATTTAGAACTTTTTTCTCAGGGTTTAGAAGACGAGCTTCCAGTAGGAATATATTGTGAATGTTAAAATATGAAACATAGTTTTACCCCGCCAACAACAGCAGGGTTTAGAATGAATTGTCTTCATCACAAAAATTTTTTTCAAAAAAAACTTGCATTCCATAAAATTATGATTACTTTTGCCAACCCAAAAACGAAATGGCCCGTTCGTCTATCGGTTAGGACAAAAGATTTTCATTCTTTAAAGAGGGGTTCGACTCCCCTACGGGCTACTAAACATAAGAGAAAAAGTGCAAACGCTTTTTCTCTTTTTTTTTGCCCCTTGCGCAGCCTCCTTCCAAGCCATTGGTTCAGCCCGAAACAAGTTAGGTATTTCTTGCGCAGAATTGAATACATTTGAGCACATTTTTAAAACGTATTACTTAACCCAACGCTCACTAAGATGTGGAATGGCTTGCAATTTATTGTACAAACATCCTTATTAAAAAAAGAAACGCTGGGCTTAGCCACCGCGCTCCATTTGCCCACGGGCACTTCGCCCGCTTTGTTGCATACCCCCACCCGCAAAGAAAAAGGCCTTATTATTTCGTTTACGGGTTTTTCTATGCAAGGCTACCAAGATGTGCGCATAGCCGCCGTAAACAATGCTTTTGCCAATATGGGCTACCGGGTAATTACCCCGCAAATAAGTACCATAGACGCGCTGTGCATTCACCCACGTGCCATAGAGGAGGTAAAACAAGCTATTATAAGCATAAGTGCCAACCCTGTGCTGAACCCAAATAAACACAAGCCCGCTATTTTTGCCCCTTCTTTTACGGCGGGAATTGCCGCTTTGGCGGTGGCCGAATTGCCTGCCCAAACTGTTTCTGCTATGTGTTTATTGGGCAGTTTTTGTCATTTTGAATCTACCATACAGTTTGCCTTGGGCAATCCAAATAAAACAGATGATTACGGAATGCATGTTATTCTCAAAAATTTTCTGCCTTATGAAATAGGGGATAAGCCCGAGTTGGAAGCCATTTTACAAACTGCCTTGGCCGATAATGGCTTAAGAAGAAAAGAGCCGCAATTGCCTGCATTGCTGCAACAAGTGAGCAAAGAAACCTCAGACTTTTATGGGCAACTTAAAAACGATGCCGGATTTAGGCAGGCGCTTATACAGCAAGCATACACCAAAATTCCGGATTTTAATAGCTGGAAAAACCGCCTCGATTTGTCGCAACATGCCCATAAAGTTGACTGTAAAGTTGCTATTATTCATGGGAAAGACGATGATGTAATTCCTGCGTCGGAATCGGTTTTGTTGCACCAATTAATACACGCACAAAACCCGCAAGTGCGGCTAGAGGTGTCGCCCTTATTAAGTCATGGCGACCCAAAATTTGGCTGGAAAGTGTTGGGCGAAGTGGCAAGTTTGGCGCGGGCATTTGCCTATTTTTTGGAAAAGAGCTAGTTTTAGAAGTAAAAAAAGAAGGCCATGCATGGAAATTTGAATATTTAGTATATTTTTGCGCCACATTAACAATTAAATATTTTAAATCATGCATTTGACAACTGAAGCGAAACAAGAAATTTTCGCCACGCACGGTAGAGCCAAGTCTAAAACAGACACGGGTTCAGCTGAAAGTCAGATTGCTCTGTTTACAGAGAGGATCAACCACATTACCGAACATTTAAAATCCAACAAAAAGGATTTCTCTGCCGAGTTAAACTTGGTTAAATTAGTAGGAAAAAGACGTGCTTTATTGAACTACTTAATGCGTAAAGACATTTTCCGCTACAGGGCTATCATTAAAGAACTTGAATTGCGTAAGTAATCTCTTCACTCAATTTGCAAAAATTGAGTTGTATTAAATTTATTGGAAAAGGGGCAGGCCAAACGGTGCTGCCCCTTTATTTTTAAAATTTTAGAAAAACGACAAAGAACAATATGTCACAAGCAACAATTAAAACATTCGAAATTGATGGTAAAACCATCAGTATTGAAACGGGCCGATTAGCCCGCCAGGCCGATGGCGCCGTAGTAGTTAAAATGGGTGATACCATGATTTTGGCTACTGCTGTTTCTGCCAAAGAGGCCAAAGAAGATGTAGATTTTATGCCACTAACCGTGGATTACCAAGAAAAGTTTGCCTCAGTAGGCCGCATTCCGGGTAGTTTCCACAAGCGCGAAGCAAAATTAAGTGATTACGAGGTGTTGGTAAGCCGCATCGTAGACCGTGCCCTTCGTCCGCTTTTCCCAGAAAATTACCATGCCGATACGCAGGTTGCCCTTACTTTAATTTCTGCCGATAAAAACATTATGCCAGATGCCCTTGTGGGTTTGGCTGCTTCGGCTGCTTTAATCGTAAGTGATATTCCTTTTAATGGTCCAATCTCCGAAGTACGTGTAGCGCGAATAGATGGTAAATTTGTGATTAATCCATACAAAGATGAGCTTGAAAGAGCCGATATGGATTTGATAGTAGCCGGTACCGAACACGATTTAAACATGGTAGAAGGCGAATGTGCAGAGGTAAGCGAAGCAGATATGCTAGAAGCTTTAAAGGTAGCACACCATGCCATTAAACTACAAATTAAAGCGCAGTGGGAATTGGTTGAGATGTTGGGTGGCAAAAAGCCTTTCCGTGAATACAACCACGAACGTAGCAACCCAGCATTAGAAGCTGCCATCATGGAATTTGCCTACGATAAGGTTTATGCAGTAGCCACTTCTAAAGCTAGCAAAGCAGATCGTTCTGCCGCCTTTAAGGCCATTCGCGAAGAGTACAAAGCTTCTTTGCCTGAAGGTACTGAAACGGATAAGTTCTTAATGAATAAATATTTTCATGATGTAGAATACAAAGCTGTCCGCGCCATGATTATTAACGACCGTACCCGTTTAGACGGACGTAAATTGGATGAAGTTCGTAGCATTTGGAGTGAAGTGGGTTACCTTCCAGGAGCACATGGTTCGGCCATTTTTACCCGTGGCGAAACCCAATCTTTAACCACGGTTACTTTGGGTACCAAAAATGACGAGCAAATGTTGGATAGCCCTATGAACGATGGCTACGCAAAATTCTTATTACACTATAATTTCCCTTCTTTCTCAACCGGTGAGGTTCGTCCAAACCGCGGACCAGGTAGGAGAGAGATAGGACATGGAAACTTGGCCTTACGCGGATTAAAGCGTGTATTGCCGGGTGCGCCAGAAAATCCATATACCGTTCGTATCGTATCAGATATTTTAGAATCTAATGGTTCTTCTTCTATGGCTACCGTATGTGCCGGTTCATTGGCTTTAATGGATGCAGGTATAAAAGTAAGGGGTGCCGTAAGTGGTATTGCCATGGGTTTAATAAACGATGAAGAATCGGGTAAATTTGCCGTATTATCTGATATCTTGGGTGATGAAGATCATTTAGGAGATATGGATTTTAAAGTAATTGGTACCAAAAACGGTATCGTTGCTTGTCAGATGGACATTAAAATCAATGGTCTTAAGTGGGAAATGGTAGAAGAAGCTTTAAACCAAGCTAAAGCGGGCCGTTTGCACATTATGGATGAAATGAACAAAACCATTGCTGAACCAAATGCCGATTACAAACCAAATGCTCCACGCATTGTAACCTTAACCATTGATAAAGATTTTATTGGTGCCGTAATTGGGCCTGGTGGAAAAATTATTCAAGGAATGCAACGCGATACAGGTGCTACCATCTCTATTACAGAAGAAGGTAATTTTGGTATTGTGGAGGTAGCTTCTAGCAACAAAGAAAGTCTAGAAAAAGCATTGGGTATGATTCGCGCCATTGTGGCCATTCCAGAAGTGGGTGCAGAGTACACAGGTAAGGTAAAATCTATCGTAGACTTTGGTGCCTTTATAGAAATTATGCCAGGTAAAGATGGCTTATTGCATATCTCAGAAGTTGGCTGGAGCCGCCTTGCCACTATGGATGGTGTTTTCCAAGTAGGAGAAGAAGTAAAAGTTAAGCTTATTGAGGTTGACCAAAAAACAGGTAAACTTAAATTAAGCAGAAAAGTGCTTTTACCTAAGCCAGAAGGTTATGTAGAACCAGCACCAAGAGAAAACCGTCCGCCAAGAGATGGTCAAAGCAGAGACAATAGAGGTCCGCGCAGAGACGATAGAGGCCCTCGTCCACCACGCGAGCCACGTCCAGAAAACGGAACTAACTAATTTCGACTTATTTTTGGTTCAAACCGAATAAAAAAAGGACTCCTGCAAAGTGAGTCCTTTTTTATTTATATTGAAAATGTAAATTGCAACCTTAATACGAATGGGATGGAGCGATTAAGTAAGATAGCAGTAATTGGTGGTGGCTCTTGGGCAACTGCTTTGATGAAAATTTTAAGTGAAAATAAAGCGTCGGGAAAATCTAATTTGAGCGCTTTAAGTTGGTGGGTTCGTTCAGAAGAGAAAGCTGAGTACATCAAAGAACATAGGCATAATCCAGATTATATTAGTTCTATTGAGTTTAATACCCAACACATCAAAGTAAGTTCTAACTTATTAGAATTAGTATTGGAGGCAGATACCTTGCTTATTGCCATTCCGGCGGCGTTTTTAGAATCTGCTTTGGCTCATTTGCCCAAAGAAATTTTTGTAAATAAAAATATTGTAAGCGCCATTAAGGGCTTGGTTCCTTCTACCAAAGAAATTGTGGGAGATTATTTTATCAACCATTACGGCATCGATGAAAAGAATATATTGGTAATTTCTGGTCCCTGCCATGCCGAAGAAGTAGCCAACGAAAAGTTATCTTATTTAACCATTGCGGGCACCGGACATGAGACGGTGCGGGGTTTTGCGGCATTATTAAACAACGATTACATACGCACGGTGGTTTCTTCAGATGTGCGAGGTACAGAATATGGTGCTGTTTTAAAGAATATTTATGCCGTGGCCGCGGGCATTTGCCATGGTTTGGGTTATGGCGATAATTTTCAGGCGGTGCTTATGAGCAATAGTATCCGCGAAATGAAAAGATTTTTAAGAAATATTACCGATACAGATAGGAAAATAAATCATTCGGCTTACTTGGGCGATTTGTTGGTTACGGGGTATTCTGTGCACAGTAGAAACAGAACTTTTGGCAATATGATTGGCAAAGGGTATACGGTTCAAACGGCCCAATTAGAAATGAAAATGATTGCAGAAGGGTATTATGCCACCAAAAATTTGCACGAGTTAAACGAGAAGATGCAAGTAAAGATGCCTATTATGGATACCGTTTTCCAGATTATTTACGAAGGCAAATCGGCTAAGAAAGCCATTCAAAAGTTGAGCGAAAAATTGGTTTAATCTCTTTTGCTGGTAGTAACTTGCTCAATGCGTTTTTCGTAATTGCTCCCTTTAAAGATACGGTTAACATAGATGCCCGGAGTGTGTATGCAATCTGGGTCTAGTTCTCCCGCGGGCACCAATTCTTCTACTTCGGCAATGGTAATTTTGCCTGCCATGGCCATAAGCGGATTAAAGTTTCTAGAGGTAGCTCTAAAAATTAAGTTTCCGTGGGTATCGCCTTTCCAGGCTTTTACGATGGCAAAATCGCTGTTAAACGCATGTTCTAATAAGTACGTTTTGCCGTTAAATTCTCGGGTTTCTTTGCCAATGGCAACCTCTGTTCCAACGCCAGCTGGGGTATAAATCGCTGGCATTCCGTAGCCAGTTGCTAGGCAACGGGTGGCTAAAGTACCCTGTGGAATCAATTCTACCTCTAGTTCGCCACTCAATAATTGTCTTTCAAATTCGGCGTTTTCGCCCACATAAGAAGAAATCATTTTTTTTACCTGTTTGGTTTTAAGCATTAAGCCAATTCCAAAATCGTCTACCCCCGCGTTATTAGAAATACAAGTAAGGTTTTTGGTTCCTTTCTGAACCAATGCCGAAATGCAGTTTTCTGGGATACCGCATAATCCAAATCCGCCCAACATAATTACGGCACCATCATTTATATCTTGTATGGCCTCTTGGGCGCTATTTACTACTTTTTGTAACATCTGTTTTTTTATTATTCAACTACTGCCGAAAGTTCACAATCGCACAAAGCCTGACAAATTACTTTCATCTCATCTAAAGAGCCTTTTTTTACTACCGCTTTGCCTTTATAATGCACAAGCATGGCACATTGCTCTGCCTGCAAAGCATCGTGTTCACAAATGCTTATGAGGCATTCTATCACCCAATCAAAAGTGTTTACATCATCGTTGTACAACAATACTTGAAACGATTCACTTAATTCGTCTAATAGGTCTACCTCTTCTTCTAGTTTCGTTACTTCCTTTAACATACTTCAACATCAATTTTTATTAACCTCAGGTTTTTTATTGAAAGAAAATCTGCTTTCCGTGCCTGTTCTTAATCTTTGAATATTGGCTCGGTGGGTATAAACCACCATAAGCGCAATAGCGAGGCAAAAATACAAGAAAAATGTTTCATCTGCGCCATAAATGAATCTAACAAAAATGGGACTAAAAGCAGTGCCCATCATAGAACCTAAAGAAACGTACTTGCTGAGCCAAACAGTTCCAATAAATACCAAAGCACACAATAAGGCAACAGGCCAACTTATGCCAATAACCATTCCCAATAAAGTGGCGATGCCTTTTCCACCTTTAAATCCGGCAAATACTGGGTAAACATGACCAATTACAGCTGCTAAGCCTAAGAATAATTGATATTTTCTAAATTCTTGGGTTCCTGGCAAAAGGGTTTCTACAAAATGCAGCATGCTGGTTGCGGCCAATCCTTTTAATAAATCTAATAACAGCACTGTTATGCCAGCAGGTTTTCCTAAAACACGCAATGTGTTGGTGGCACCCGCATTACCGCTGCCGTGTTGGCGCACATCAATGTTAAAGAAGGCTTTTCCAATCCAAACTGAAGAAGGGATGGAGCCTAATAAGTAGGCCACTAGTAAATAGAGAGTGAGTGTGCTAATTTCCATATTATTCTGTTACTTGCTTTTGTGCTCTTACAAATTTATTTCTATCAGAGATACTTCCAATTCTAATGCGATAATCGTCGTTAATTTTCGAAATTTTTTCTTGTCCTTCCTTGATGGCATCGTTATAAAACTTATCCGAACTTACCGTGGCCATTGTTCCTTTTTGGTATTTAAAGTAATACCACGACCCATTGGCATGCTGCAAATACATCACAAAATCATCGCCACCACGCCTTTTGGTTATTTCAATTTTACCATTTATTTTTCTTTCAATCAAGGATTTTCCAATACTGCGCAGGCCCAAATCTCCCTGACTGGTAAAGGCGCGTTTGGTTTGGTTCCATACCATGGTTACATCGGTAAAAAAGAAAGTTTTTTGTAATTCTTCCATGTATTTACCACTGAGTTCATCAGCCATATTATCTCCCAAGCGTTTAAAGGTTTTGTCATCTACCAACTCAGGTATACTAATTTTTACAACCCTTTTGTCGAAGAAATCTATAGAAGCGCCATTGCTTTGTTCTGCTAAAGAATCTACCATCATTTTTTGAGCAATGTCTGGAAGCAAGGCTTGCAATACAACGCTCAAGCGCATGCCAAATGTGGTATCTGCCAAATTATAGGTGCAATAGCCAGCGCTATTCAAGGTAAATCCAGAAGTGGCATAACCAAAGTTAAACTTTCCTTCGCCATAAATAATCTTTTTGTTTTCGCTCATGGCCATAAAATTCCCTCTTTTGTCTGAACCAAATACTTTTCCATAAGGACCAAATCTCAATTCATCAAATTTTTCATTGTAGGTTAAGGTTCCTTCGCATTTCAAAAGCTCTTGGTCTGTAGGGTTTCTTTTTCTGGCAAACAATGCTGGATACACGTGAGAAGAGTCGTTACTAACAAAAAATCCGTTGCTCAATGTTTGGCGATTTAAATTGGTTAATGGCGGTGTAGCCGTAATGTAAACAGAATCTGGGTTAATGGTAGCAGCAGATTTGAACCAATCTGTTTTAGGTAAAAATTGGGTGTGCATGGCCTTAAAAAATCCATTATACTCTAAGTTCTTATCATACGAATGCAGAATGGTATTTCCCCTGAACCCAATTTTGGGTCCCACCATAAAGTTATTGGTATCCGGAATCAATGTTTTGCCTTCAATAAACTTTTTATCCGCTACATACACCTTATCAAAGTAAAACGTTTGCGGCTTTTTGTTTCTATCTAAATAAGTATAATTACCCGCTCCAATGATATCGGTTCGGCCATTAATTTTTACGGTTACCTTATCTAACTCATGGTATTGATTGAGGGTATCTGCTTTAATTTTGGCATTGAGTAATAAATCCATTTCAGCATTTTCTCTAAGTACCAATTTGCCACTATCTGGAAAAACTTTACTATCGGCAATATTTATATAAGGCACTTTTCTCACTGTCATAACATAATCTCCCAAGGTTAGCATGGCAGAACCTGCGCCGTATTGAAGGCTATCTTGTGTTTTTTTATTACTCAATAAATAACTTGCGGCATCAAACTTTTTAGCATTAACCGGACCATTAAACTCGAGGGTTTTATCTAGCATTTCCCACCTAAGTTTTTCAAAAGAACCCACATAATTATTGAGTATAAATGTATTGTTTATGCCCGGGAAATTTTTGTAAGTAAACTCCGCAAATTTTTGCTCTAAGTTAACGTATGCTTTTACCTTGGTAGTAGCAAATGCAACTTGTGAAGTATCCTTCGGATTCATTTGTTTAAAGATGGCATCATCCGATAATACTTCTACAGGCTTTAGTTCAAACATAGATGCTTCTAATTTACCACCTTCAATGTCCATATTTCCTTTGGCCTTCATGGCCTTTGGCGTTAAAATAATGGTTCCATAGAGTTTGGCTCCATCGTAGGCAATTTTCATTGGCTCTCCTTTGTTGGTAATAAACATGGTATCTTGGTAGGGCAGCCAATGATTAAATACATTAGGCGATTTAATTACTGTTGGGAACAAAGAGGTTCTATCGTTTTCGAACAAATGACTATTCGAATTCATAGAGTCTAGCATAAACTCAAACCTATGAGAGGATGTTCGGGAAGCCAAATAGCTCAAGGTTCCATCTCCAACCAATCCATCATTACTGAGGCGTAAATCCATGGTAGCCGAGCCTTTTCCTCCGTATAATGGATACTTGGTTGTTTCGTCGTTGGGGATATAAAAACCAAGTGATTTATCGGGTTGCAAATAAATCTCTTGCTTCATTTCTGGTAATATTCCGCCCG
>JAUYMZ010000409.1 GCA_030699355.1 Bacteroidota bacterium
ACTACTCTTGACAGTCGTCTTTGGAAGGCCTCTCAAATTCGCTCAGGTAGCATGGCCACTCACTTCGCTTGAGCTCCACTACTTTATTTATCCTTCCCTCTTTTGTCTTCCATCTTTTGAATAGCATTCAATGACTTGGCTATATCATTGATTCAAGACACACGTTTTGGTGCCTTGCGCAGTTGCCGCATGAGGAGGCGTCAACATGAAGCAAGATAAAAACTTTCTGGGCAAAAACAAAATAACCAATTAGCACTAAGTCGGCAATTGCGCAAGACACCTATTATCGGCTGCCCTTCTTTCTCTTTCTCAGTCAGGCAGTTCTTCACAGTCAAAACCGTTATTTCTTAGAATTTGTGTTGCCTTGTCGGCTAAATTTAAGGAGCTGTCGATACGTAATATTTTATCACAGTCATCAAGGTCAAAATTCCAAGTTCCATCTGTTAAACATTCATTCAGATGTGCTGTTAGACTTTTCACGTTTTTTTTCGATTTTACAGATGTCTTGAAAACGTAAATCATAAAATCTGTCTACCTGTCAAATATTCTTTTCTTGAATTGCATAAACAGAACTGAAATAACAAAACCGTAAATGCTCAACCCAATAATGAAAAAGTACGTGGTATCTCCGTTTGTAATACTGGCGTTAAAAAGATTGTAAGTCCAAAAAGCAGGAATGATTGAGAAAATATATTTGATGTTACCAGCTACAAAAAATGAGAGCATTGGCAAAAGCAAAATCAAGTCAACCCCTTTGAAAAACGCCATTCCTTCAACCTTGTTCTTTGCGAATGTTGCAATGATTAATGTAATAAATGGAGCAGTTAACCCATATTGAACGGATAGTAAAATTGAATTTGTAAGTCCAGGATAAGCTATACCGCTTAGGTTTATCATTAGAAATGCACCTAGAGTCGAAAAGGTTGTTGCAAAAAGAAGTCGATATAAAATGAAGTAGAAAGGAGAGATGGGAAGTACCCTGATTACTTGTAATACGTTTTCATCTTTCTCGTCCAAAATTATAAATGAAATTATGAAGCCAAACATAATGGCTGTCTGAATACCTGCGAACATCATTATCATAGGATGATAGTCTTGAATAAT
>JAUYMZ010000423.1 GCA_030699355.1 Bacteroidota bacterium
CTTATTATTTTAATGTGTATTGAGTTAATGCTCAATTCGGTGAATTTACTTTTAGTGAGTTTCTCTGCTTACGCAGGAAATTCGGATGGACAAGTATTTGTGTTTTTTATTATGGTGGTGGCCGCCGCAGAAGTTGCGGTAGGACTAGCTTTATTGGTAAGTATTTACCGCAATTTAGCTACCACGGATATTGATGTATTAAGTAAATTAAAATGGTAGGAGCATTGAGTAAACGATGATGGAAAATTTAGTACAACTAACAAAATTAATAGCCCCAGCCACTTTAGTGCCTCTCTTCCCATTGATAGGCTTTTTGTTAATTGCCTTATTTGGCAAGCAACTAAAATCTGTTTCAGGATGGTTAGCCAGCACCATGATTTTGGCCTCTTTTGCCCTAACTTGCTACTTGTTTTTAAACTTGCCAGACGATAAAGACTTAAACTTTGAACTCCTTCAGTGGATGAAGTGGGGAAATATTACCTTGTCGTTTGGTTTTTTGGTTGATCATCTTTCATTGGTAATGATGCTGGTTATTACAGGAATTGGATTTTTAATTCACCTGTATTCTATTGGTTACATGCACCACGATGAAGGTTTTAGCAGGTTTTTCTCTTACCTGAACCTATTTATTTTCTTCATGCTTTTATTGGTAATGGGTAATAGCTACCTCATTATGTTTATAGGATGGGAAGGTGTTGGTTTGGCTTCTTATTTACTCATTGGATTTTGGTTCAAAAACGATGCTTATAACGATGCTGCCAAGAAGGCTTTTATCATGAATAGAATAGGTGATTTGGGTTTCTTATTGGCCATGTTCTTTATGTTGTTTCATTTTGGAGGGTTAGATTATGTAACTGTTAACCAAGCCGCAGCTGGAGTAGGGGTAGGTTCTATGTTAATTACGGCCATCACCCTTTTGCTTTTTGTTGGTGCCATGGGTAAGAGTGCTCAAATTCCTTTGTATACTTGGTTGCCAGATGCCATGGCCGGACCAACGCCTGTATCTGCTTTAATACACGCAGCTACCATGGTTACAGCTGGTATTTATATGATTGCTCGTTCTAATATTTTGTTTGCCATGGCTCCACATACCATGGATGTGGTAATGTGGGTGGGTGTTGCAACTTCATTATTTGCTGCCATTATCGGCATGAAACAAAATGATATCAAAAAAGTATTGGCTTATTCTACTGTTTCGCAATTGGGATTAATGTTTGCAGCTTTAGGAATGGGTGCTTTTGAAAGTGGTATGTTCCATGTAGTAACACATGCTTTCTTTAAAGCTTTATTGTTCTTAGGAGCAGGTTCAGTGATTCATGCCATGAGCGGCGAGCAAGATATTCGCAACATGGGCGGCTTGTCTAAATATATTAAAACAACTTGGGCAACTTTCTTAATTGGTACTTTAGCTATTTCCGGAATTTTTCCTTTCTCAGGCTTTTTCTCTAAAGATGAAATTTTGGCCAATGCATACAACGGACATACACTTGTTTGGATTTTGTTGAGCATTAGTTCTATGATGACAGCCTTTTATATGTTTAGGTTGTTTTTCTTAACTTTTAGCAGAGATTTTAGAGGAACAGAGGAACAGAAATCGCATTTGCATGAATCGCCATGGACAATGACAGTGCCATTAATGGTATTATCTGTTTTTGCTGTAATTGCTGGATTTTGGGGATTGCCGGTGGTGTTCTCAGAAACCCATGTGTTTGCTAATTATTTAGCACCCATTTTTGCCGAATCAAAAAATATTTTAACAGCACATGCCCATTTAGACCATAGCACAGAATGGATGTTAATGGGTATTGCCACTTTAGCCGCATTAATCAGTATAGGTTTAGCCTACAACTTTTATATCCAATCAAAACTTTTGCCTGAACCAGATGCTGAAACCAAAGGATTTAGTAAGTGGGTGGCCAATAAGTTTTATGTAGACGAATTGTATGACAAAGTATTTGTGCGTCCTATGATGGTTTTAAGTGACTTGTTTTATGTATTGGTTGACAAGTTGATTGTAGACTTATTGGTTATGGCCACTGCATGGATTGTAGGATTTACCGGAAGAACCATTCGTTTGGTTCAAACCGGAAATACTGGATTATATTTGTTTTTGATGGTTATTGGAATGATGGTTTTTATGTTTATTCAATTAGTGTATTAAATGCTTAGTTTAACTCTCTTATCTATACCGCTGATTGCTGCCATCCTGTTATTGTTTAGCAGGGGCAATCTAAGCCGAAACCTAGCCTTGGTGTTTACCTTGGTTCAATTGGTTTTTACCGTATACGCTTATACGGTATTTAAAAATGAAGGTTCACAAGCTTTCGAATTCCTCGCCAACTGGTCGGTTAAGCCAGTTTTAAACATTCATTTTGCCATGGATGGAATGAGTTTGGTAATGATTATGCTTACCAATCTTTTGTTGCCATTAATTGTGTTAAGTGGTTATAACCGTGAAATAGAACGTCCGCATATTTTTTATAGCTTAATGCTTTTTATGCAATTTGCTCTAAACGGAGTGTTCATTTCTTTTGATGGTTTTATTTATTATATTTTCTGGGAATTAGCCCTTATTCCAATCTATTTTATTTCCTTTAATTGGGGTGGTGAAAACCGCGCAAAAGTTACCCTTAAATTTTTCATCTACACTTTAGCTGGAAGTTTATTGATGCTTTTCGCATTCTTATTTTTATACAATGGAAGTCCGGCTCACTCATTAGATTGGGCTTCTTTAAGCAGTAATCCATCATGCAGTTGCAATCAATCTTGGTTGTTCTGGATGTTTTTTATTGCCTTTGCCATTAAAATTCCAATTATTCCATTTCATACTTGGCAGCCAGATACCTACGCAACTGCGCCTACCCAAGGCACCATGTTGTTATCTGGTATCATGTTAAAAATGGGTACCTACAGTTTATTGCGTTGGTTGTTGCCTATTGTGCCTGCTGGGGTAGCAGAATGGCAATATGTAGCCATTACGTTAAGTGTAATTGGTATTGTGTATGCCTCGGTTATTGCCATTATGCAAAAAGATTTAAAACGCTTATTGGCCTATTCTTCTATAGCCCACGTTGGTTTAATTAGTGCAGGTATTTTTGCCCTGAACCTAAGTGGTTTTCAAGGAAGTGTGGTGCAAATGTTTGCCCACGGAGTAAATGTAGTTGGCTTGTTTTTCTGCGCAGATATAATAATGAACCGAACCAATCATGGCGAAATTGAAGGCTTGGGAGGCATAAGATTACTTGCTCCTAAGTTTGCTACTTGGTTTATGATTATTATTTTGGGTTCGGTTGCACTGCCTCTTACCAATGGTTTTGTAGGTGAGTTTATGCTCTTGTTTGGTGTTTACCAATACAATACTTGGTTGGCTGTTTTTGCTGGTTTAACCATTATTTTGGGTGCAGTTTATATGTTGAGAATGTACCAAAAAATGGTTTTGGGAACTGCCTTAAAAGAGAACATGGTTTTCCCAGATTTGCATTGGAACGAACAAATTGTTTTGGTTACCATTGGTATCTTAATATTTGTGATGGGTATTTTCCCAGGTCCTATTCTAGAACTTACAGAGCCTGTTTTAAAAAACTTAATTAAATAAACCGCACGTGAATACATTAATCTATACATCCATTTTAGGATTTCTTTGCATGGTGCTAGAAATCTTTAATGTTAGAAAACTTATTGTACCTTTATTGGTGTTGGGTTTAGCGCTAATATTTGGTTTGAACCTAAACGATTGGAATAGCAATCAAAGCTTTTTCAATAACATGGTTCGTATTGATAATTTTTCGGTGGCATTTAGTGGCTTGGCCATTTTTGTAACGCTGCTTATTTTTATACTTGCAACCGATTACTATGCAGAAGACCATAACCACATTAGCGATTATATGGCCATACTTACCTTTATTTTGGTAGGGGCTTTAATGATGTTTAATTTTGCCAATCTTACTATGTTGTTTTTGGGTATCGAAACTTTATCTATCGCTTTATACATTATGGCAGGAAGCAAAAGATTTGATATCCGCTCCAATGAAGCTGGCTTTAAATACTTCTTAATGGGAAGTTTTGCTTCTGGCTTTTTACTTTTTGGTATCGCACTTATTTTTGGTGCCACTGGAAGCTTTGATTTGGCAAAAATTGCCGACTATACCATTCAAAACCAACAAAACATTTCGCCTTTATTTTATACAGGAATGTTTCTAGTTGTTTTTGCCATGTTATTTAAAGTCTCTGCAGCTCCTTTTCATTTTTGGGCGCCAGATGTATACCATGGTTCACCTGCGTTGGTAACAGCCTATATGAGTACTTTGGTTAAAATTGCTGCTTTTGCTGCTTTCTATAAATTATTAAGTGGTACTTTCTTTTACACTTTTGAGAAAGTAGCCCCTGTGCTAAATGCAGTGGCCATTCTAACTTTAGCTGTTGGAAACTTGATGGCTTTATCTCAAACCAATTTTAAACGACTCTTAGCTTATTCGGGAATTTCGCATGCAGGGTATTTAATGTTGATTATTTTAACAGCCAAAAACCAAACAGCTGGGGCATTATTTTATTATTCTTTGGCTTATGCTTTAAGTACATTGGCTGCTTTTGCTGTGGCTATTCCTGTTTTTAAGGCAGCGAAATCAGAAGACATTGATGCTTTTAATGGCCTAGCCAAGAAAAATCCAATGCACGCCGCAGCGCTTAGCATGGCTATGATTGGTTTGGCAGGTATACCTCCCTTCGCAGGTTTTTTGGGTAAATACTATATTTTTACAGAAGCATTACAAAGCGATTATTTCTATACTACCTTAGTTGCCATATTTGCCTCAATGATTGGTGTTTACTACTATTTTAAAGTAATTTTGGCCATGTATAGTCAGCCCGCAAATGAGGTAAAAATGGAGCAATCCTTTAATTACAACCTTGTTTTATGGGTTTGTTTGGCCTTAAGTATTGTATTTGGAATTTTCCCTGGACCCATTTTAAACATATTTTAAAACTTTTGCCGTTAAGAAAATGCACACAAATTTTAATTCACAATTAATTAATATGTCGTGCAACTTGCATATTCGTAAATATTGACTTTTTTTGTAACAAATTAACTAATAAATATAATTCTCATGAACAAGGTATCAACACCTCAAAAAGAAAGCTCATTCAAGAGCAATTTTGCAGCTTTTACAATTCCAATCCTGGTAGTAACAGGTATTTTAATTTACAAGTTTGTATTAGGTAACCCTTCAAACTTTGAAGGAGGCGATTCAAACAACCACCCCATCCAAGAAGGTGTGGGACATGTTTTAGGATTAATTTATAAAGGAGGTTTTATTGTACCTATTTTATTATCATTAGTTTTAATGAGTATTACTTTCTCTATCGAGCGTTTCTTAACAATTAACAAAGCACAAGGAACTTCAAGTGCAGAAGGTTTCGTTCGCAAAGTACAATCGCAATTGTCTGCTGGTAATGTAGACGCAGCTATCCAAGAATGCGATAAGCAAAAAGGTTCTGTAGCCAATGTAGTGCGTGCTGCCTTATTAAAGTACAAAGAAATGGAAGGTAAAACAGAAATGGATACCGACCATAAAATTATAGCTATCCAAAAAGAATTGGAAGAGGCTACCACATTAGAGTTACCTATGTTAGAGAAGAACTTGGTAATTATCGCAACCATGGCTTCAGTATCTACTTTGATTGCCTTATTAGGAACGGTAATTGGTATGATTAAGGCTTTCTCGGCTTTAGGAACGGGTGGAGCTCCAGATTCAGTTGGTTTGGCAAACGGTATCTCTGAGGCTTTGATTAATACAGCCTTGGGTATTGGTAACTCAGCTGTAGCCATTATTATGTATAACGTTTTTACTACCAAAATCGATAAAATTACTTTTACGATTGATGAGGCTGGTTATAGCATTGTACAAACATTTGCTGAAAAGCATAAATAATTCAAAGTTTTGGTTCGAACCAAATTGCTTTGATACAATTGATTTTTAATACTAATTTTTTTAAATAAAATACTATGCCAAAGGTTAAAGTACCTCGTAAAAGTACTACGGTAGATATGACGGCCATGACGGATGTGGCCTTCCTTCTGCTTACGTTCTTTATGTTGGCTACCCAATTCAAACCTGATGAGCCTGTAACGGTTAATGCACCTTCATCGGTGGCTGAGGTTCCAATTCCAGATGTAGACATCATGACAATCACTATTAGTGAAGATAGCAGGGTGTTTTTTAGTATGGAAGGACAGCAATACAAGCAAGAGTTGATTCAAAAAATGAGTGCTTTAAAACAAGTTCCATTTACGAATGAAGAGATTAAAGCCTTCTCGTTAATGTCTAGTTTTGGTGTTCCTTTTAGTCAGTTAAAAGAACTTTTGGCTGTAAAAGCTGAAGACCGTGCAAAATATAACCAAAGTGGAATCCCTTGCGATTCGTTGAACAACGAATTAGGTGATTGGATTTGGCAGGCTCGTTTGTCGAATAATAAGGTAAGGGTTGCCATCAAAGGCGATCAAAATTCAAATTTTCCTATTATAAAGCAAGTAATTGCTACCCTGCAGGAAAAGAAAGTTAATAGATTTAATTTTATCACCAACATGTCTACTGAGGCTGTTGAATAATACAAAAATAAAATGGCAGAAATAGAAGGCGGCGGCGGTGGCCATAAAAAAGGTGGGAAACCAAAAGGGAAGAAAATGTCGACACGTGTTGACTTTACTCCCATGGTAGATTTGGGCTTTTTGCTCATTACCTTTTTTATGTTAACTACTTCCATGAGCAAGCCAAAAACCATGGAAATTAACATGCCTGTAAAGGATGTTGACGAAATAGACAAACAAAAAGTAAAGGCCTCCCAAGCCATCACTTTGTTGTTGGCAGAAAACGACCAGATTGTTTACTACTTTATTAATGATGTAACTGGAGACCCAGAAACTCCTGTGATTACTAACTTTAGTAAAGGAGGCATTCGTGCTACTTTATTAGCCAAAAACAAGGAATTGTTAGATAAAGCAAACAATAACAACTACGATTCAATTCCCATTCTCAAGGATATGTACAAACGTAATGAAATCCCTGAAGATGAAATGAAGCGCAGAATCGCTGGTATCAAAGCCAATAAAGATGCGTTGATTGTTGTTATCAAAGCAGATGACAAAGCTAAATACCGCAACTTGGTTGATATTTTAGATGAAATGCTTATCTGTAATATTGGTAGGTATGCTATTGTAGATATTACACCAATTGAAGAAGATTTAATTAAAACAGCCATGGCAACTACCACAGCTGCCGCACCTGTTACCACACCTAATACTAAATAATATGGCAGCAAAATTAGATATATTTGATAGTAAGTGGGTTGAATTGATTTTCAATCACCGTAACAAGGAATATGGTGCTTATGTATTACGTAAAAAAGGCGATGAATACACCATTAAAGGGATTGTTTTGTCGGTTGTTTTATTTACCTTGTCTATCTCTGCTCCCGTTGTAATTAACTATTTCAAATCGAAATTGTTAGTAGAAAATGAGGTAAAGGTAACGGAGGTAACAACTTTAGAGGAGCCACCTCCAATTGATAAAAACGAACCACCACCACCTCCCACAGAACCACCACCACCTTTAAAAAGTACGGTGAAATTTACGCCACCAGAAATTAAGCCTGATCAAGAGGTGCCAGATGAGGAACCACCTCCCATTCAAGAAGACATGAAGGATAAAGATGCAGGTGTTGCAACCGTTGAGGGAAATCCGGATGGGGTAGATGCGAGCTTAACAGAAGGTGGAGATGGTGATGGTACCTCAGAAATTTTAACCTTTGCAGAGCAAATGCCTGAGTTTACTGGAGGTACCGAAGAGATGTATAGGTTCTTAGGCAAAAACATTATGTATCCAGCTCAAGCCAGAGAGAATAGTATCGAAGGAAAAGTTGTTTTAACCTTTGTGGTTGGTGCTGATGGTAAAATATCTCAAATAGAGCAAGTAGGTAAAAAATTAGGTTGGGGTTGTGATGAAGAAGCTATTCGTGTGGTAAAAAACATGCCAGCTTGGACACCCGGAAAACAAAATGGAAAAGCAGTTACGGTGAAGTTTACTTTGCCTATTCGTTTCCAATTGAATTAAGCATACATTATTATGGGCCTGAATCTGCCAAGTTTTTTGCATACGCATAGAATGGGGTAGGTTCAGGCCTTATCTTTTAAATTATGAACGAAAAATTAGACGAGATTAGAGAGGAACGGGAAACGAAAGTGGGCTCTATTTTTAAATATTTTAGTGCCATCATGGGTTTCTTTTACATGTTATTTGGTGTTGTTTTTTATTTTTTTCCTTTCATAGAAAAAATGGATGAATGGGCCAAATTAGGGGTTAGTGTCGTGTTGTTTTTGTATGGAGCTTTCCGACTAAAAAGAGCATTATGGAAATAAAAAAGGTATTGATTTTGGTTTTATTTTTTGGTTTTTACGCTTGCAGTGATGCGCCTAAAAATGAAAATTTAGATACTACAACCAGCGGAGAAATAACCGTAACTTGTGATGAAAGCTTAAAGCCTATTATTGAGGCCGAGCAAATGGTTTTTGAAGAACTACATCCCAATGCCAAAATTAATATGGTTTATTTGAGTGAATTTGATGCCATTCAATGGATGTTAAAAGATAGTGCTCGTTTGGCAATTGTTACACGCGAGCTAAATGAAAGTGAATTAGAGGTTTTAAAAAGCCAAAAAATTAGCCGGGCACGGTACCATAAAATTGGATATGATGCCATTGCCTTTATTTTACATCCAGAAAATACCGATACCAGTTTTTCTTTAGCACAAATAAAAGGTTTGTTAAACGGACAAATTACTGATTGGAAACAAG
Organism: Bacteroidota bacterium; assembly: GCA_030699355.1. Lineage (GTDB taxonomy): Bacteria > Bacteroidota > Bacteroidia > UKL13-3 > UKL13-3 > B1. Next base: position 8,846 of record JAUYMZ010000423.1, read on the forward strand.
TTTCCCCTTCCTCTATGTTAGGTAAAATTCAGGTAGTATTTGATCACCCAAAATCGGGTTCGATAAGGTATTTGGAAGATAGTGTTTTAAGAGGAGAGCCTATTGGCAAAAACTGTTTTGCCTTGCAGGATAATCCAGCAGTGTTGGATTATGTGCAGAAAAATAAAAATGCCATTGGGATTATTGGGGTAAGTTGGATTAGTGATTTAGATGATAACCAAGCAAAATTTTTCTTGCAAAATATAAAGGTTGCCGAGGTTGAACCTATATTGATGCGGGTAGCAGGTATTACAAATAAACCCATACAAGGTAATATTGCATTGAAACAATATCCTTATTGGAGAAATATAAAAGTGGTGAGTAGAGAGATGCGTTCAGGACTTGGCACAGGCTTTGCAAGTTTCATGGAAAGTGAGCCAGGTCAGAAGGTAATATTAAAAGGAGGATTGGTTCCACAACGGTCGTCTATTAGAACTGTTCAATTAAAATAGAAGTTATGAGAAAGAAAATTATTGGATTTATGAGTGCGATTATGTTTGGGTTTGCTATGCAAGCACAAACATTGCAAGAGGGTTTAAAATATATAGACTCTGAAAAGTATGAAGCGTCACGCGATTTGTTTAAAGCGTTAACCACCAAAGAGCCTAAGAACGGCGACAATTGGTTTTATTTGGGTCAGTCTTATATTAACTTACTTCAAAACGATTCGGCAAAGGTTTGTTTTGAAACTGGTATTCAACAAGCACCAAGTAATCCTACCAATTATGCTGGTTTGGGTGAATTAGAATTAATTTCTGAAAACAAAGATGCTGCAAAGGTTCACTTTGATAAAGCTTTGAGCTTTGGAAAATCTAGAGCAGGAATTTATACTGATATTAGAGCTATTGCTGTTGTGGCTAGCAGTATGGCAAGTGCTCCTTTAAAAATGTTGGATGAAGCTGAAGCCTTAATTAAAATGGGCTTTGAGCAGGATAGAAAAAATTATGATTTACTTATCGCTGGGGGTGATGTTTATTTAGAAAAAAACGATGGAGGAAACTCAGCTACTTTTTATGAAAGAGCCATTGCCATCGATCCTAAAAATCCCAAGGCTTTTGTTCGTGTATCTTCTATTTGGATTCGTGTTAAAAATTATGAACAAGCACAAATAGATTTGAATAGAGCTTTTGAAAAAGACCCTAACTACGCCCAAGCTTGGAAGTATCAAGCTGAATTGTATTATGCTCAAAGGAAATTCTCTTTGGCCAAAGAAGCTTATGGTAAATATTTAGGTTTTTCTGAACCAAGTATTGCCAATCAAGTTAGATTTGTTCGTATTTTATTTTTGAGCAAAGCCTATGATGAGGCCTTAGAAAAAATCGAGTCTATTTTAGCAATGGATAAAGATAATTTATTACTAAACCGTTTAAGGGCATTCTCTGTTGCAGAAGTAATTGAAACCAAAAACAATCCAGAACTTGCTAAAAGCGCCATTGGTTCTTTAAATTTTTATTTAAAAAAAGTAGAGCCTAAAAAGATTATTGGTGCCGATTACGAGTACTTAGCTAAGCTTCAAATTAAAACAGGTAGCGATGATTCTATGGCTATTTTAAATTTTAAAAAAGCACTAGAAATGAGTCCGAACAACATTGATGTATATACTGATATGGCCAAGGCATATAACAAAATGCGCATGTTTGATAGTGCTGCTTTGTGTTATGAAAATTACATTGCTGTTTCTAAAAAGGTAACTGCTGCCGATCATTTTTTACATGGTAAAGCCTTGTATTATGCTAAGCAATATGCCAAAGCAGATTCGGCCTTTATGCGTGTTTCTGTGATAAAACCAGATTATCCAGATTCGTATTTATGGAGAGGAAATTGTTTATCGGGTTTAGATCCAGATTTTAAAACTGATTTGCCGAAAGTACAATACGAAAAATATATTGAGTTGTTAATGGTAGATCCTGAGAAATTTGAAACAAGCTTAAAAGTTAAGAATAAAGCGGGTTTAATTAATGCATACAGTTATCTTGGGTATTATCATTTAAACAAGGATAAAAATGCTGAAGCAAAAGAATACTACAAAAAAGTTGTAGAATTAGATCCTAATAATGCTCAGGCAAAAAAGGTATTAGCCGATAAAAAATAAAGATTTACCACATGTCTAAATCTTCATAATTAAATGGACCGGATATGGCCAAACCCACAAAAACAGTTTGTGGTCTATGGTCATATCCTACATTTAATATGAGCCTATTATAAATTGGAGTAAATACCCCAAACCCAAAATTGAGTTTAAATTTTTGATAATTGATGTCTTCTAACCATTCTGATTTTCCATTATTGCTAAAGATAGGTTGAAATTCTGCTAATACAACATTTCTAGCCAATCCAATACCGGCATACACCGGAATCTTTTTAGTAATTGGATAAACATAATTCGCATTTACATTGAATAGGTAAAAAGATTTTCTTCTTCCTGTTTGCCAATTATTTTGATAGGCAGATTTAACATCCAATTCCGAACGCCTTTCTGTAAAACCTGTATATATGCCTTCAATATTTGCGCGCCAACTGATTCCAAAACCATGTTTTCTATACGCAATGTGATTGCCACCTGCAAATATTTCGTCTTTGTTGAGCATTGCTACTCCCAAACTATTATAAATAACTGGTTTTCCTTTGTCTGTACTGGGTACAGTGAGTATTTTTTTTGTAGTAGAAAATTGGGCTTTACTTTGGTTCGAACCAAAAAATATAGCGCAAATAAGCATTGCCAAGGGTAAAATCCGACATTTTTTAGGGAATGTTTCCAATAAGTTTATTTTTGCCATTAGTATGCAAGTTGACATTTTAACTTTATTTCCCCAAATTTTTGTTGGACCATTCACCGAATCTATTATTAAACGCGCCATTGAACGTGATTTGGTAAATATAGAAATGCATAATATCAGAGATTATTCGCTATCTAGACACAAAAATGTAGACGATTACCCTTTTGGTGGTGGTGCTGGAATGGTTATGCAAATTGAACCCATACACAGATGCATAAACGCCCTTAAAGAGCAGCGAACTTACGACGAAGTTATTTATATGAGTCCGGATGGCGAACCTTTTACCCAAAAAATTGCCAACGAATTATCTACCAAAAAGAACCTTATTTTTTTGTGTGGACATTACAAAGGAGTGGATGAGCGTGTGAGGGAACACTTGGTTACACGAGAGTTAAGCTTAGGAGATTTTGTTTTAACTGGCGGAGAAATTGCTGCCGCAGCTATGATTGATGCCATTGTGCGTTTAATTCCGGGTGCTTTAAACGATGAAACTTCTGCGCTTAGCGATTCTTTCCAAGACGATTTAATTAGTCCGCCCGTTTATACCCGCCCAGCAGATTATCAAGGTTGGACGGTTCCTGAGGTTTTATTATCTGGTCACCAAGCCAAAATAGACGCCTGGCGCCACGAGCAAAGTTTGGTTCGAACCAAAGAAAGACGCCCGAAACTAGGCGAGTAGTGTTTATAGTCCATAGTCCATAGCCCATAGACCATAGTCCAATTGAATTAAATTTTATTGTATAAGCATCTGTAAAACAATGACTATGGACTATGGACTATGGACCATGGACTTTTTTTTTAGCTTCTCTTTTGTATTTAAATGAAAAAGTCTATTTTCGCAGTCCGATTTTTAGAAAAGAATAGCAACATGGACGCAATAAAATTTGTAGAGCAAGAATTTACACAAGGAAAAACTTTCCCGGTATTCGCCGCAGGAGATACCATTAACGTACACTATAAAATTCGTGAAGGCGCAAAAGAGCGTATTCAGCAATACCAAGGTGTAGTGATTCAACGTAGAAATGCAGGTTTGAGCGAGACCGTTACTGTACGCAAAATTTCTAATGGCGTAGGTGTAGAGCGTATTTTTCCATTATACAGTTTAAACATTGATAAAATTGAATTAGTAATGCGTGGTAAAGTCCGCAGAGCTCGTTTGTTTTACTTACGTGAAGCTAAGGGTAAAAACGCTAAGATTAAAGAAAGAAGAGGGTAAAAATTTAATAACTTAAGCAATAGACCCCGGCTCATTCATTTGGGTCGGGGTTTTTGTTTGGAAGAAAGTCCATAGTCGATAGTCAATAGACCATAGTTCCAAGATCAACCACCAAAGACTAATGACCAACTACCAAAGACCAACTACGAACAATTAAAACAATGAACGAATTAGCAAAAACATATACGCCACAAGATTTTGAAGATAAGTGGTATTCTTATTGGTTGAACCAAAAGTTTTTTCATGCCGAACCCAATCCGGATAAGGAACCTTATACCATTGTAATTCCGCCGCCCAATGTTACGGGGGTTTTGCACATGGGGCATATGCTTAATAATACCATTCAAGACGTTTTGGTACGCAGGGCTCGTATGCAAGGTAAAAATGCCTGCTGGGTGCCTGGAACGGATCATGCTTCCATTGCCACCGAGGCCAAAGTGGTTCAGTTGTTACGCGAGCAAGGGATTAAAAAATCGGATTTGAGTAGGGAAGATTTTTTAAAACACGCCTATTCATGGAAAGAAAAATATGGTGGTATTATTTTAGAACAGCTTAAAAAACTAGGTGCTAGTTGCGATTGGGATAGAACCCGATTTACCATGGAGCCTAAGTTAAGCGAGGCTGTTATAGATGTGTTTATTGATATGTATAACAAGGGTTTAATTTACCGTGGTTTGCGCATGGTAAATTGGGATCCTCAGGGTAAAACAGCCTTAAGCGACGAAGAAGTAATACACAAAGAAGTACAATCTAAGTTGTATTATATTAAATACTTTATGGCAGATGGTAGTGGCGATTTTGTTACCATTGCTACCACTAGGCCAGAAACTATTTTGGCAGATGTGGCCATTTGTGTGAACCCAACAGATGAACGCTTTTTACATTTGCATGGTAAAAAAGTATTAGTGCCTTTTTTGAACCGCGAAATTCCCATTATTGCCGATGAATATGTGGCCACAGATTTTGGAACAGGTTGTTTAAAGGTTACGCCAGCGCATGATGTGAACGACTATGCTTTGGGTCAGAAATACCAATTGCCTGTTATTGATATTTTAGATGAAAGTGGCTTTTTAAACGCCGAAGCCAAAGACCCTCGGTATATTGGGAAAGACCGTTTTGCTGTAAGAAAGCAAATTGCCATTGATTTGGAAGAGGCCGGACACCTTGTAAAAACTGAAGAGTACAAAAACCAAGTAGGCACTAGCGAAAGAACAGGCGCTGTAATAGAGCCACGTTTGAGCCTTCAATGGTGGGTAGATATGAAAAAGTTTATGGCTAGAAACCCGCAAGTTTTAGATGCGGTAATGAGCGATGAAATTCAGTTTCACCCAGCCAAAATGAAGAATACCTACAAACATTGGATTGATAATATTAAAGATTGGTGCATTAGCAGACAGCTTTGGTGGGGACAACAAATTCCGGCTTGGTACGATGAAAAAGGCAACTTAGTAGCAGTTGCCAAAACTGAAGCCGAAGCTATATTAATAGCAAAATCGAAAAATGGTCAGGAGCTGGATGCCAGCAGCCAGCAGCCTATGCACTTACACCAAGACGAAGATGTATTAGACACCTGGTTTAGTTCTTGGTTGTGGCCTATCTCTGTATTTGATGGTTTTGAAGACCCAGAGAATGCAGATATCAAACATTTTTACCCAACCAACGACCTGGTTACGGCACCAGAAATTATGTTTTTCTGGGTGTTTAGAATGATTATGGCAGGGTACGAATGGCGCGGCGAAAAACCGTTTAGCAATGTGTATTATACGGGTATTGTAAGAGATAAACAACGCCGCAAAATGAGCAAGTCTTTGGGTAACTCACCAGACCCATTAGACCTTATTGCTAAATATGGCGCAGATGGCGTACGTATGGGCATGTTGCTTTGCTCACCTGCCGGAAATGATATCTTGTTTGATGACAGTCAGGTAGAGCAAGGAAGAAATTTTGCCAATAAAATTTGGAATGCGTTTAGGTTGGTAAAAGGCTGGGAAGTAAAGCCAGATAGTGGGTTCAGCCCAGAGATTATTGAGGCCAACCAAACCAGTGCCCGTTGGTTTGCAGGCAGGTTGCATGATGCTTTAATTGATATTGAAGATAAGTACAAAGGCTATCGTTTAAGTGAGGCTTTAATGAGCATTTACAAGCTTATTTGGGATGATTTTTGTGCTTGGTATTTAGAAATGGTAAAGCCAGTTTATGGCGAACCAATGAACGAAAGTACTTACCAAACTACCTTGGCATTTTTTGAAGAATTGATGAAGGTTTTGCATCCTTTTATGCCATTTATTACCGAAGAAATTTGGCAAAATATGGCTGAACGCAAAACGGGTGAATCTATTTGTGTGGCTCATTATCCTTTACCTGTTAAGGTAGATGCTCCTGATTTATCGCGTGTTTTTGAAAGTATTCAGCAAATAAGAAACCTAAGAAATGCCAAAGGCTTAAGTCCGAAAGAGGCTTTTGAAATATACATTAAAGCCAAAGATATAAGTTTGTATGCGCCGCATAGTTTCTTATTACAAAAGCTTGCCAATGTAAGTGCCATTCACTTTGTAAACGCTCAACCGCAAGGTAGCACCTTATTACCAATAGATACAGACGAGCTTTTTATTGTGCTGAACCTAGCCATAGATGAAGCCGCCGAGCGTGAGAAAATTGAAAAGGAAATTGCCTATTTAGAAGGTTTCATGAAATCGGTAGATGCAAAGTTAGGCAACGAAAAATTTGTGGCCAATGCCAAACCCGAATTGGTTGAAAAAGAGCGCCAGAAAAAAGCCGATGCCGCCGCCAAAATTGAGGTGTTGAAGGTTTCTCTAGCGGGTTTTTAAACATAAAAAGGGGGATTTAACCATGTTAAATCCCCCTTTTTATGTTTACAGAAAATAGCTTAGTTGTTTTTAAACGTTCTCAAAAAGGTATAAATTCTTCCATGTTCACCACCTACTTCAGAGCCTTCAACCGCTGTTGAAAGTTTTAATGTGTTTGAGTCTAATTGCACAATTGTTGAAGTGTCTTCATCCAATATTAATTTAGTTTCATTGTTTGCAAATGCCCAGCTAAATTCTTCCGTTTGGGGATCTTCTGGATTGCATTTACTTGCACCTTCATCTATAATGCCTTTTCCTCCTAAATTGAATCTTTGATTATCGTCTTTTTTACAATTTTCAATGTAAGGGTAAAAATCTGTGATTAAAGGACCACCTTGTAAAAATATACCAGGACTAACTGTAACAGCAGTTAATTTCCAAGCTTTAGCGGAAATAAGGTCAGTTTTGGTAACTACAGGAGTCTTGGTTTCTGGTATTTGTTCATCCATTTTTTTTTTACAGGATGAAACTATAAAAAATGCGATGGCGGATAGAATCAAAATGTTTTTTTTCATGCTTTGTTTTTTTATGTGTTTACGAAATTAAGGATTGAAGTTTTAACGTCATTTTTTTTTTAATTATTATAATTTTTTGAAGTTTACTGATTTTTAGTTTGCAACTCTATGAGGTAAATACCAGCGATTAAATTAAAATGCTAAATCCATGCCATCAAAAGTACCGCTGCTCATTAACAACAAGTTTTCATGACCAGTATAGTGTGATAAAATAAAGGCACGTAACTCGT
>JAUYMZ010000005.1 GCA_030699355.1 Bacteroidota bacterium
TACATTTCAATTGGCCGTGCGTCGCTACATTTCAATTGGCCGTGCGTCGCTACATTTCAATTGGCCGTGCGTCGCTACGCTTCAATCGGATATCATTTCTTAAAATTCATGAATCTTTTGTTTGATTTTCGTTTTAAAAGAATAAATTTGCAGCACTTTTTATACGTGAAATAAACTTAACTATGTCAAAATCAGGTGTTATAGCCCAGGTAATTGGTCCGGTTGTAGACGTTAGCTTTGCTGGCGGAGACAATAAACTGCCAAAAATTTACGATGCTCTTTATATCGATAGAGCAGATGGATCTCGCATTATTCTTGAGTGTCAGAAACACTTAGGAGAAAACATGATTAGAACAGTAGCCATGGATAGTACCGATGGATTGGTGCGTGGTATGACTGTTTTATCTACAGAAGCTCCTATTTCTATGCCAACTGGCGAGGATATTAGAGGTCGTTTATTTAACGTGGTGGGAGAAGCCATTGATGGTATGAAAACCGTTAACAGTGCTGGTCCTAGAGCTATTCACCGTGAAGCGCCAAAGTTTGAAGATTTGTCTACCACTTCTGAGCCTTTATATACTGGTATCAAGGTAATCGACTTAATTGAACCATACGTAAAAGGGGGTAAGATTGGTTTGTTTGGTGGTGCGGGTGTAGGAAAAACCGTATTAATCATGGAATTGGTAAATAATATTGCCAAAGCGTATGAAGGTATGTCGGTTTTTGCTGGTGTAGGCGAGCGTACACGTGAGGGTAACGACTTATTGCGTGAATTTATCGAATCAGATGTAATTAAATATGGTGCTGAATTTAAACACAGCATGGAAGAAGGTGGATGGGATTTATCTAAGGTTGATTACAACGAATTAGCTAAGTCGCAAGCTACCTTGGTTTTTGGTCAGATGAATGAGCCGCCGGGAGCACGTGCTCGTGTGGCTTTATCTGGATTAACCATGGCAGAATATTTCCGCGATGGGGATGAGAAATCAGGTGGTAGAGATATCCTTTTCTTCGTAGATAATATCTTCCGTTTTACCCAAGCGGGTTCTGAAGTATCGGCTTTATTAGGTCGTATGCCATCAGCGGTAGGTTACCAACCAACTTTGGCCTCAGAAATGGGTGCCATGCAAGAGCGTATCACTTCAACCAAACGTGGTTCAATTACTTCGGTTCAAGCCGTATACGTACCTGCGGATGACTTAACAGATCCGGCTCCGGCTACTACCTTTGCTCACTTAGATGCTACTACGGTATTAAATCGTAAAATCTCTGAGTTAGGTATTTACCCAGCGGTAGATCCATTGGATTCTACTTCGCGTATCTTATCTGAAGCAGTAGTAGGTGAAGCTCATTACAATTGCGCGCAACGTGTGAAGTCTATCTTACAGCGTTACAAAGAATTGCAAGATATCATTGCCATTTTAGGTATGGATGAGTTGAGCGAAGAAGATAAATTGGTTGTATCTCGCGCCCGTCGTGTACAACGTTTCTTATCTCAGCCTTTCCATGTGGCAGAGCAATTTACCGGTTTAAAAGGTGTATTGGTGCCAATTGAAGATACCATCAAAGGTTTTAATATGATTATGGATGGTAAAGTAGACCAATATCCAGAAGCAGCATTTAACTTGGTTGGTACCATTGAAGATGCCATTGCCAAAGGAGAAAAAATGTTGGCAGAAACCAATTAATCATCATTCAAAATTTCGAACTCAAACAACTAACACATGCAATTAGATATCATTACTGCCGATAAAACCCTTTTCAGTGGCGAGATTGATGCGGTTACCCTACCGGGTATAGCAGGAAAATTTCAAATTTTAAAAGGGCATGCCGCACTTATTTCTTCTCTAGAAAAAGGAATGATTGTGGTAAAAGACAAAGCCGGTAAACAAGAGTTTGAAGTGAATGGCGGGGTAGTAGAAGTGCTAAATAATAAAGTTACGGTACTCGCCTAAGATTTTTCATTTTATATAAATTGCAGCCAAATGCTTAGGTGTTTGGCTGCTTTTTTTTTATTTAGCTGCTGGCAGCTAGCTTCTGGCTTCTGGCAGTGCTTTGTTTAAGTAGGATGTTTAGCGTTTAATGATTGATTTTTGTCCATAGTCCATGGACCATAGTCGATAGCTTTTGTTCCTTCTTCATTCAACATTCAGCATTCGGTGTTCGAAATTTTTTTATCTCGCTTCTCGCTTCTTAAACAATCTATGAAATAACAAATCACCCTATAAAGAAAAATCTGTCTGGATTCTGAACTCTGGATTCTAGCAGAGTTTAGTTTTAGCAAGATGTTTTGTGTTTAAGGGCAACCGTATTTGGTTTATGGCAATTAATGGCTTTTACTTTTGCTTGAACCAAATAGAATTTGAACATTAATTTTGTGTTCTGGATTTATTGAATATCTTTGATTTACAATTTAGTAAAATATGAAAACAAAAATCACCCGTATTTACCCAACAACATTTAACGCATTTGCTGCTAATCCCAAAGTAAGAAAAGAAATTTATGTGGGTGATCTTAATTGTAATGGCTGCAGTGTTTTGGTTAGTTACGGAATGAATGCTTCGTTGAGGGCCTCTGATTTAATTGAACTAAACGACGGTTTTGAAGTGGATACCAACGGCGAATTCTTCGCAGATGTGATTGGAGGTTGTGATGAAGGCTATTAAAACCATCTTATTTCTATTCGTGATTTTTACATTTATCCAATGTAACAAAGATGCCGAGGTAGAACCCATTGTAAGGATTTTGCCAAATGGAAAGTATTCTTTTAGCGATGGGGGTGGAGCCTCGTTAAAATTTTATTTGTTGGATAATTTTTTATATTCATATCATACGGGTGAAAATGAGTTTTGTTTTGAAAAGCCAGCTGGTCAAATTTTTAAAATCGGAGACTCTGTTTTTTTACCTACTTTGTTTTTTCATGGCTATTATTCTAATAAAAAATGTATGTTCTCACAAGAATATTTTGGTGGTGATACCTTTGTCTATCATTTATCTAGAATACATTATTTTCAAAACAATAATAGCATGAACGGCTTAAAAGGAAGTTATTTTTACAATGTACAAAGTGGTTTGCCATTTTCTAAATATGAGGGTACTTTTATTCTTAATTTCATTTCCAATCAAAATTAATTTTCTATGATTTTATTAATTGAATACTTTCTGAAGTTAAATTTCACACGCCTTTGGGATTTAATAGAATTAACCAACGGTTTTGAAGTGGATACCAACGGCGAATTTTTCGCAGATGTAATAGGAGGTTGTGATGAAGGCTATTAATTAAAACAACTATGGTCTATGGACCATGGACTATCGACCCAAAATCCCAACCACCAATTTCCCTCTCTTAAAAATGCAAAAAGCCTTTTGTGTAAGGTTTGATTTTTTTATTGGTTCAATTTTTTACCTTTACCTCAATGAAAAAAAATACGCTGTATTGGGTTTGTCAGGTAGGAGGGTGGTTTATTTTTGTGCTCCTTGAGCTTATTGGCTATGGCAATATATATGGCTATAATGGCTTGTTACTTTTAAATGTAGCCATCAACTTTTTGGCAGGCGTAGCCCTTACCCATGCGTATAGGTTGTTTATTATTAAAACCAGTTGGATAAACCTCCCCATGAAATCATTGGTTCCGCGGGCTATATTGGGCGTGGTTTCTATTTCTATTTTACTTACGCTACTTAATATATTTTTAGATAGACTTACCGTTCCCCTCATGAGTTTATTGCCAGTAGACGCGGTACTCATCTTTAATTATTTATTTAATTGGAGCAAGTATATTCTACTTTGGGCATTGGTGTATCACTTGTTTCAGTATTGGGAGCGCTCTTTGGAGGCAGAAAAAGTAAAGTACCAATTACAGGCACTCATTAAAGAAAATCAGTACCAAAATCTAAAAATGCAACTCAATCCACATTTTTTATTTAACTCACTCAATAGCATTCGTACCTTGGTAGACATAGACCCCGTATTGGCCAAAGAAGCCATTGGTAAGTTAAGTAGCTTGCTGCGCAGTTCTTTGCACATGAGCAAAGAAAAGACGGTTAGCCTACAACAAGAATTAGAAACGGTAAAAGATTATTTAGCCATAGAAAAAATTAGATTTGATAAGCGATTGCAGCTTGAGTTTGATATAGCGCCCAATACATTGGCTTGTCATGTTCCACCCATGATGCTCCAAACCCTGGTAGAAAACGCAGTGAAACATGGTGTTTCTAAGTCTAAACTGGGTGGAACCATCCAAATTAAATCGCTGCTTCAACAACATTATTTACACATAGAAATCACCAATACGGGTAGGTTCAGCCCAAGCCTTGATGGAGATGGGTTAGGAGTAGAAAACACCAAACAACGATTGGCCATTTTGTATGAAGAGGCAGCCCAATTTTCGATTCAAAATTTAGAGACAGATAAAGTAATTACCTTGTTAGATATACCTTTATGATTACAACCATTATTGTAGACGACGAAAGATTAGCCCGCGAAGGCTTAAAAAGTTTATTAAAAGATATGCCTGATATACAAATTGTGGCAGAGGCAGAAAATGTAGATGAGGCACTCGATTTTATTGAAAAATTAAAGCCGCAGTTGGTGTTCTTAGATATTCAAATGCCCGAGAAAAATGGCTTCGAATTATTGGAAGAATTAATAGAAACTCCGGCCATTATTTTTACAACGGCCTTTGATGAATATGCCTTAAAAGCGTTTGAAGTAAATGCACTCGATTACTTGCTTAAACCCATAGAAAAAGACCGCTTGGCAGAGGCTATAGCTAAGGCCAAAAGGCAAATTGAAGAGTTAAAAATTGAGCGTTTGCGTTCTAAATTGCTCCCGCATGAAAAAGTATTTTTGCGCGATGGCGACAAATGTTGGTACATTAAATTGGAAGATATTCGCCTCATAGAATCGGCCGGGAATTATGCTAAAATTCACTTCGATAAATTTCAACCGCTTATTCATAGAACGCTTAATTCTTTGGATGAACGCCTCAGCGATGACCTATTTTTTAGGGCAAATAGGCAGCAAATTATTAACCTCAATTACCTCGATAAAATTGAACCTTTCTTTAACTCTGGTTTCTTGTTTTATATGAAAGATGGTAGTAAAGTAGAGGTAAGTAGAAGACAAGCCGTAAAGTTTAAAGAATTGAGAAGTCTTTAATTCTTCTCTGGAAACAGTCTTTCTTGCACCGCTGGAAGTAGCTTTTTACCCATTTCTGTGCGCATATTTTGATAAGCATCCATGCCGGCTTTCTCTGGCGT
>JAUYMZ010000012.1 GCA_030699355.1 Bacteroidota bacterium
GGCAGCTTCGCTGCCTCCGAGCCCCCGGCCGCTGAAAACAAGAGAGCACCAAGTTCATTCAGAGCGATAGCGAAGAATCACATACTTTTTCCCGGACAGCATTGGTTTTAAGTTTTAAGTGCTGATCGCTAGCGAATTCCCGCCCAATGCGGGATTAAGGATTAAGGTTTAAGCAAATAATATTTGGATGGATTATTTATCATTTGTAAAAAGAAATGGGTTTTGGAAGGCAGAATTTTGTGGGCTAAAAATAAGTTCACATGGAGGCTGCACCTTTACAACTTGGATTAAAAGAAAACTGGAAGCAATTTACCATTTTAGTTATTGTAAATGCCTTTGTGGGAGGCATGGTGGGCATGGAGCGAACCATATTTCCGCAATTTGCTGCGGTAACTTTTGGCGTGGCGTCTAAAACAGCAATCCTTTCTTTTATTACAGCTTTTGGATTAACCAAGGCAATAGCCAATTATTTTACAGGCAAATTAGCCAACCAATTTGGGCGCAAAAACTTGCTATTATTTGGCTGGATATTGGCCATTCCCATTCCCTTCATTCTTATTTATGCACCTAATTGGAGCTGGGTGGTGTTTGCCAATGTTTTATTAGGTGTTAGTCAAGGCCTAACTTGGAGCAGCACCGTAGTAATGAAAATTGATTTAGTGGGCGAAAAAGACCGTGGCTTTGCTATGGGCTTAAACGAATTTGCTGGCTATTTTGCCGTAGGTGTGGTGGCCTATTTAACGGGCTATATTGCCAATACTTATGGCATTACTCCTTATCCATTTTATGTAGGCATTTTTATGGCTGTTTCCGGACTCATAATAACAATATTTTGGGTGAAAGACACAAGGGGATTTGTACAACAAGAAAGTGCTACAGATACCAGTAAACCGCTGAGCAATGTGTTTACTGAAACTACTTTTAAAAACAAAACTTTAAGCTCGGTAACACAAGCCGGACTCATAAACAATTTAAACGACGGAATGATATGGGGTTTATTGCCCATTGTGCTCATGGGTTTGCAATTCAATTCTGTTCAAATGGGAGTTATTACCGCCATTTATCCAACGGTATGGGGCGTGGGGCAACTTTTTACAGGGAGAATGTCGGACAAATATTCTAAAAAAGCCATGCTATTTTGGGGCATGCTTTTACAAGGACTTGCTATCCTGTTTATTCCTATAAGTAGCCAATTTTATGTATTGCTTTCTATATCTGCTTTATTGGGACTAGGTACTGCCTTGGTTTATCCCACATTCTTGTCTACAATTGCCCAAGCAACTAGTCCTAAACAACGCGCCGAAAGTATTGGCACCTTTAGGCTTTGGCGAGATTTAGGATATGCTTTTGGGGCCATCATTTCTGGCATTACGGCAGATTACTTTGGAATAGATTATGCTATTTACCTCATTGGTTTACTCACCATCCTTTCTTCCATCATTATTAAAAGGAGGATGCCTGCCATCATCAAAAAAAGGGAAACATGTTTGGAGGTAAAAGAAGTAAAGCAGTTGATAGAGCTCAAAGAAAAATTAACAATTATTGATGTTAGAAGCAAAGAAGAATTCGACCAAACCCATATCCCAAATGCTATTAATATCCCTCTTCAAAACCTGAGTCAAACTATTCCAAATCTAGATAAAAACTACCAATACATAACGGCATGTGGTAAAGGAGGCGGACGATCAACGGAAGGAGCCAAACTACTTGCCGCAGCCAACTTTAAAGCCAATTGGCTATGCGGAGGCACACACAAATGGTTAGAAACAAATTAAAAAAGGCAAAGCCTGTTAAAACCATTTTTCTTGAACCTATGGATAGTTTGGCTACACTAAAAGTCGCATCTCAATGAAAAAGGTTGTTTATTTATGAAGCTTTATACATAGTGAGGTAATCGTTGTTTAATTACTGATTATCGAATCATTGCTGTCCGGGAAAAAGCATGAGATTCTTCGCTATCGCTCTGAATGACGCGGTGCTCGCTTGTTTTCA
>JAUYMZ010000020.1 GCA_030699355.1 Bacteroidota bacterium
GCCCGACTCTACCTGTTTATTGGTAATAGCCTTCAATACTTTTAGGATTATCATAATGAATACCAAAACTCACATCTGGCTTGTCTATTCCCATTCCAAAAGCGATGGTAGCCACAATTACATCGGCGTCTTCCATCAAAAATTTATCTTGATGGTCGGCACGCACTTTAGCGTCCAAACCTGCGTGGTATGCGAGGGCTTTGATGCCATTGGCCTGCAAAATGCCCGAAATTTCGTCTACGCGCTTTCGGCTCAAACAGTAAATAATACCCGTTTTATTAGGGCGAGCTTTGATAAATGAAACAATTTCTTTGATGGCCTCGCCCTTTTTGCCTTTTGAGCGTACTTCGTAGTATAGGTTTGAGCGGTTAAACGACGATTTAAAAACAGTGGCATCGCCCATTTGTAAATTTTTAATAATATCGCTCTGAACCTTAGGTGTTGCAGTTGCGGTTAAAGCCATTAAAGGAACATCTTTAATCTCTTTTACCATCGCCTTAATGCGGCGGTATTCTGGCCTAAAATCATGTCCCCATTCAGAGATACAATGTGCCTCATCAACGGCTACAAAGGAAACGTCGATGGTTTTTAGGAACTCGATGGTTTCATCTTTCTTTAAAGTTTCGGGGGCAATGTAAAGCATTTTGGTATTGCCCTCATTGATATCTTTCTTAACGGCAGTAATTTCGCCCTTATTGAGAGAAGAATTTAAAAAGTGGGCCACACTCTCATGAGAAAGAGAGCGAATCGCATCCACTTGGTTTTTCATCAATGCAATGAGCGGTGAAATAATAATTGCTGTACCAGGCATAATTAAAGCCGGTAATTGGTAACAAACAGATTTACCCCCACCCGTGGGCATGATTACAAAAGTATCTTTACCCGAGAGTAGGTTTTGAATGATTTCTTCCTGCTCTCCTTTAAAATTATCAAAACCAAAATAATTTCTTAAAGCTCCCTTTAAATCGCTGGGATTCTCTGAAGATTTGTCTTTTACACGCTTCGCTGCCGCCATATTGCTGATATTTATCAAAAAAGTTCACTAATTTAACACAATTATTTCAATAAATAAAACCAAAAGGTCGAAAATCTTTATTTATTTGCAAATGTTTTAAGGTGTATCAAATTCACCCAAACAAAAAAGCACACATGGAGAACAAAAATAATTATGCCATTATCATGGCTGGAGGCGTTGGAAGTAGATTTTGGCCAAGTAGCAGAACACAATATCCTAAACAGTTTTTAGATATATTAGGAACTGGAAACTCCTTATTACAATATACTTATAAAAGATTTCTCAAAAGGTTTCTTCCCGAAAATATTTATATTGTTACCAATGCCGCATATACAGGTTTGGTAAAAGAACAATTACCTAGCATAAACGGTCAACAAATTTTGGGCGAACCTATTGCCAAAAACACCGCCGCCTGTATTGCCTATGCTTGTGGAAAAATAAGTAAAATAAATGAAGAGGCCGTTTGTATTGTAGCGCCTAGCGACCACCTTATTTTAGATGAAACCGGCTTTTTAAATGTGGTAGACCAAGCCATGGAATTTGCCATAAAAAACCCCGCATTGGTTACCCTCGGAATTAGACCCAGCAGGCCAGACACGGGTTATGGCTATATTCAATTTATTGAGGACATTGAAGTAGCAGATATTCATAAGGTAAAAACCTTTACCGAAAAACCAACTTTAGATATTGCCAATACCTTTATTGAAAGTGGCGATTTTTTATGGAATGCAGGTATCTTTGTTTGGAGTGTTGCCAGTATTAAAGCGGCTTTTAAGGCACATTTACCCGAACAATTTTCGCTGTTTGATGAGGCTTTAGAGAATTACTTTACTCCAACAGAGGAAGAAGCCATTCGCAAAATTTACGAGCAAACCCGCAGTATTTCCATAGATTATGGTATCATGGAAAAAGCAGAGAATGTATTCGTAATTCCTAGCGAGTTTGGCTGGAGCGATTTAGGTACCTGGACTTCCCTCTACGAAATTTCGGATAAAGATGCCAACCTCAATGTTAGCAACGGAAAAAACATTCACCTCTACCAAAGCAGCGGCTGCATGGTGAATACGGCTCAGCTAAAAACTGATAAAATCATTGTTTTAAACAGCGTAAAAGACCTAATTGTGGTAGACACGCCAGATGTTTTACTTATCTGCGATAAAAGCAAAGAGCAAGAAGTAAAAGAAGTGGCTACCGATATTAAGATTAAATTTAACGAGAAGTATAGTTAAGTTTACACGGCCTGAACCAAAACATGGAGTCGTTAAAAAAAGGAGATGTAGTTGCTATTGCCGCCACTGCCAGAAAAGTTTCTGAAGCGGAAATGAAACCTGCTGTTGAAATACTCACCAGTTGGGGACTAAAAGTATGTTTTAGCGAATCGCTTTATGAGGAAGAAAATCAGTTTGCAGGTTCGGATCAGGCCAGAAGAAATAGCTTCCAAAAACTATTGGATGACCCCAAAATAAAAGCCATTTTTATTGCGCGTGGCGGCTACGGAACCGTTAGAATGTTGGATGGGCTCGACTTCGATATTTTTCTGGAAAACCCTAAATGGATTATTGGCTACAGCGATATTACCGCGCTGCATTTGCACCTACATAAAAAAGTAGGCTATTCTAGCGTGCATGGCCCCATGCCCATTAATTGGTTGCCAGAAAAAATACACGCAGAAAGTTTGCAATTTTTACACAAAACTTTATTTGATAAGCCCCAAGAAATTAAATTTGCTAAACATCCTTTAAACCTGCGCGAAGATAAGGTAAGCGGTGTAATGCTTGGAGGCAATTTATCTGTAATTTACGCGCTGTTAGGTTCAGCCAGTGAGCCTTCGTATGCCAATAAAATTCTATTTTTAGAAGACCTCGACGAATATTTGTATCACATTGATAGAATGATGCAAGGCCTAAAAAGAGCTGGCAGACTAGAAAATTTAGCGGCCCTGGTAATAGGTGATATGAGCGACATGAAAGACAATACCATCCCCTTTGGCAAAAGCGCTTACGAGATTATTGCCGATACGGTAAAAAACTACGATTACCCCGTTATTTTTGGCGCCCCTGCTGGTCATGAACCCAAAAACCTAAGCCTCGTTTTTGGCACCCGCTACCAATTAAAATGTGGTAAAGAGATTTTGTTGAAGCCGGATTTGTAACTACCTGCACCTCACGATTAGTTTAAAAATTTTCTAAATGAGCGTAAAGGTGTAATTGAATAACATAGGCCTAGTAACAACGTTCCTTAATTTAACATTTACGTTCCTTATTTTCACCTAAACACTGATAATCAAATTTTTAAACCTAGGTTTTTATATTCCTTAAATAACGCCTAAAGTTTCTTAAAGGCATATTTTGCATTTTTATCTCTTTGTTTATCGGTTAATCTATCTAGGATTTTTTCATTTTCCATAAATTGGTTCAAATATAATCTTACATTTTTTTCATGAATCCCCGTAACCTCTGCTAACTCATCAATTGTAGCCTGATTACGATAGAAAAGATATTGAAGAATTCTCTTTTGAGTATCATTATATGTTCTCCAATTCTCTTGAATTGTTTTTAAAATTGAATCTGAGATTGTTTTAGTATGCTTACTAATCTTGTTACGAAGAGTTAAATATACATTTCCATTTTTCTCAACATATTCAGGTGTTGGTACAATCTGTTTCCCTCATTTTCCCATCTGTTGCTTTCAGTTTCAACTGTCGACAAATTGTCGACAGTTGAAGGCCGTCCTCTGATTTTACCCGAATTTTCATTTTAAACCAATAATCTCGTGGATTTAAACTATTGGTTAAAACTTCCACTACATCAATTATAGAAAAGTACCACTGCTCTTCTGCATCATCCCAAAAGGTTCGAACTTGTTTATCCTCAAAAATTTTTATGTTGCTCATAGGTGCTAATGTTTTTTATAAATTTTAATTTTTCTTATGTTAACTCTTGTGGTTGAAGAACCAAATGTTCAACAAATTTAAATGATTAAAATATTATGTCTTTCCAAAACTTCGTATCCTTCTAAAAAATGTTTAGTTCCTTC
>JAUYMZ010000030.1 GCA_030699355.1 Bacteroidota bacterium
CCTATCTGTTAATCCGGCTACAAACTCACAAACCGATATTATTTGCAAATAAATACTCTCTTTTATTTCTGCTTTGGGGTTTTGCAGGTGGGCAGGAAGCAGCTCGGCAATTTTTTTGTGTTTATATTGAATCTTTCCATGATTAGGATTGCATACTTGTTGCAGTGCTTTAAGGAACATATCTAATAAACCACCAATTACTTCAAAGCCGGCGGCTTCAATTTCTATAACCTGTTTGGCTTTATAAACCTTTTGCAGAGAGATGGCTTTTATTTGGTCAATTTCATTTTTATGGGCACTTAAGCTAATAAGAGAAGTGTCGAAAGTTCCTTGAAGAATGGCTTCTTCATGTTGCAAAAACAGCTCGGCCATTTCTTTAATTAAGCTATTAATGGCAACGGCGCGCAAGTAGGATGCTTTTTCTTCTGTTAAAGTAATGGCATCGTAACTGGCTTTATAAAATGCTTTTCCGGCAATGGGTAGTAATAGCTTTTCTGCCCATTCAAAATCTATCCATTGCATACGCAAACCATCTTCAAAATCTATGATATGGTAGCAAATATCGTCGGCTGCTTCTACTAAAAAAGCAAGCGGGTGACGTCTATAATAACTTCCCTCATCGTGGTGCACTTGCATTAAACCTAAACGCAAAGCCAACTCATCAAACAAAGCTTGTTCGCTTTGAAAAAAGCCAAACTTTTTTTCGCTGGCCCTACCTTTGGGTAAAATGGGTAAACTTTCTTTGGGGTATTTGGTAAATGCGGCTAAGGTTGGGTAAGTTAAACGTAAGCCACCTGCATGGGCATTGGCCGCGTTGGTTAAAATCCTAAATCCATTCGCATTGCCTTCAAAACGAGTAACATCATTCCACTCTGCTTCTGATAATTTATGCTGAAAAACTACACCCGGTCCATTTAAAAAATATTCTGAAATGGCAGATTCGCCGCTATGGCCAAAAGGCGGATTTCCGATATCGTGGGCCAAACTAGCGGCGGCCACAATGGCACCAAAATCGTGGTGCGTAATAGATAATTTTTTGAGCTCCGGATATTTTTCTAACAAAGCGGTGCCCACCATTTTACCCAAAGTTCTGCCCACACTGCTTACCTCAATGCTATGCGTAAGCCTGTTGTGCACAAAATCATATTCAGGTAAAGGAATTACCTGCGTTTTATCTTGCAACCTTCTAAAAGGCGTAGCAAAAATAATGCGGTCGTAATCTTGCTCAAAAATACTTCTATTTTGAGCCTCATCCATACCTCTTGGCATTTGATCTCCGTATCTAAATGCCCCTAATAAATTGATCCAGTTCATTAAAATATTTTGTCGAATATACTATTTGTAAAACGAATGAATACCTTTACAGAAAAATTTCCTACTACATGTTGGGTAACAAGCGCGTTAGATTCATCATCAATCCCATTTCTGGCGGAAAAACCAAGGCCGAAATACCTGCATTGGTTCAGCAATACCTAAGCCTGCCAAACCTTAGCATAGACCATGTTTTTACCACAAGTGCAGCACATACCAGTTTTTTGGCCAAAGAATGTGTGCAGCAAAATTACGATTGGGTAATTGCCGTTGGAGGAGATGGAACAGTAAACCAAGTAGCTGCAGAGCTTATTCATACACCTGCGGCCTTGGGCATCATTCCCTTTGGTTCGGGCAATGGCTTAGCCCGCGCATTAAATATTCCCATGCAAAGTAAAAAGGCAATTATCGGTCTGAACCAAAGCAAAGTAATTGCCATTGATACAGGCTTAGCCAACGGAATTCCTTTTTTAAATGTATGTGGATTTGGTTTTGATGCCCATGTAAGTGCTGGCTTTGCTACCATGGGCACCCGTGGTTTTAAAACCTACGCCAAAGTAAGTCTTCAGTCTATTAGAAAATTTAAACCCGAAAATTTCTTGATTGAAATGAACGAACATACCGCATCGGAACAAGCCTTTTTACTGGCCGTATGCAATGGCCCTCAATATGGTAATAATGCCTACATTGCCCCCACCGCAAACCTAAGAGATGGCCTTTTTAATATTACCCAAATTGATGCCGTAAATTGGAAAAACATCTTGGGATTGGGGAGTGATTTATTTCAAAAAAAACTCCATCAATCTGTACATGTAAAAACCAAACAAGCCAGTAATTTAACCATACACAGGTTAAACGACAATTATGTTAACATAGATGGCGAGCCCATTTGGTTCAAAAAAACAGTAAAAATAAGCCTACAACCTTTATCTTTGAATGTATTGATTGGAGCATAAACAGATGAGCAATAAAAATAAAAACAGACAAGGCGTGGTATACTCTACAGATACCCATTTTTCTTATGAAGAATATACAGAAGAAACTGCTAGCACCCTGCCGCCACAACAACAACAACTCAAAATTTATTTAGACAGAAAAGCTGGTGGCAAAATGCTTACCCGTATCACAGGATTTATTGGTTCAGACCAAGACTTAAGTGCCTTGGGAACTAGCTTAAAAAAACATTGCGGAGTAGGCGGTAGTGCCAAAGATATGGAGATTTTAATTCAGGGAGATTTTAGAGATAAGGCAATGACGTTTTTAAGTAATCTAGGCTATAAATGCAAAAAAGCAGGCGGTTAAAAAACAGTAAAAATCTGCGCTAAAAATTAAGCTAGATTTAACTGGAAATTAAGCGAATATTAATTAGAATTTTCTTTGTATATCGAAAATTAGATTTATTATTGTTAAAGAAAAATTATGAAATTATTAGTAGTAGAAGATGAGCCAAAGGTTGCCTCCTTTTTAAAGCAAGGTTTAGAAGAACAAAGCTATGAGGTAAGCATAGCATATGATGGTATTTTTGCAAAAAAAATGGCGCTCGACAATGAGTTTGATGCCATTATATTAGATGTAATGATTCCTTATCTAAATGGCATGGAAGTAGCAAGAGAATTGCGTGCAGAAGGAATTAAAACACCTATACTTATGCTAACTGCTTTGGGAGCTACAGACGAAAAGGTAAGTGGATTAGATGCAGGAGCAGATGATTATTTAGTGAAGCCGTTTGAGTTTAGAGAATTATTAGCCCGATTAAGAGCGCTAACCAAAAGATATACCCAAGCCCCCATTGAAGAAAAAAAGGTATTGATTTTAGAAGATTTAGAACTCGATTTAAATAGAAAAGTAGCCCGCAGAGGTGGCAAAACTATTGACCTAACTGCCAAAGAATTTTCTTTATTAGAATACCTTATTCGCAACAAAAACAGGGTTATTTCTAGAAATGAAATCTTAGAAAAAGTTTGGGTTGCCGGGTTCGATACTACCACCAATGTGATAGATGTTTACATTAATTTCTTACGCAAGAAAATAGATAAAGACTTCTCTAAAAAAATTATTCATACCATGGTGGGGATGGGATATATTGTAAAAAGCGACAGCTAAGTTGAATTAATTTATGAATATAAAGAACTCGCTTACCCTAAAGTTTACGGTTATTGTAGCGGGAATTTTATTTGTATTCTCTATTTTCACCTACCAATTTTCGGAGCTGTTTAGGCGGGATGAATTTACCCTTCGCTTAAAAAATGTATCTACCAATTTGGTAAAAAATTACCTCGAAAAAGTAGAGCTTACCCCAGAGATTTTGCGCTTATTGTATCAAAAGCAGCTCAATCGTTTTCCAGATGAACGACTTGTAATTGCGGATGAAAATTATGAAGTTGTTTTTGCTTCGCATACCCTCAAGGATATCGAAATAGAACTATTAAAAAAATTGTATGTTTCAGGGTTTTCTTTTGAACTTACAGAAGACGATGTAGAATACATTGCCTATATATATAATTTTAACGGCACCAATTATTTTATTATTAGCAGCGCAGAGGATAAATCTGGCTTACAAAAGTTAAAATTTTTGCGTTTGCTGCTGATTCTACTCAATATTTTCTTTATTTTATTGGCAGGTGTGAGCGGTTGGTACTTTTCTAAACAGGCTTTACAACCTATTAAAAAGGTAATTCAAGAAGTAGAT
Organism: Bacteroidota bacterium; assembly: GCA_030699355.1. GTDB lineage: Bacteria > Bacteroidota > Bacteroidia > UKL13-3 > UKL13-3 > B1. Next base: position 4,001 of record JAUYMZ010000030.1, read on the forward strand.
AATATAACAGAAATAAGCCTAAACCACCGGGTAAGTATTGGAAACGGTAAAGATGAGATTGCCCAATTAGCCATGGTGTTTAACCGCATGTTAGATAGAATACAAAGTTCTTTTGAATTACAAAAACTCTTTGTTGCCAATGCTTCGCATGAATTTAGAACACCCCTTACCGCCATGAAGGGACAAATTGAAGTATTGTTACTAAAAAAGAGGAGCGATGAAGATTACCTCCGTACTTTTTACTCTTTGTTGGATGATATTCAAAACTTAATAGCGCTTATTAATGGACTAACAGATTTGGCCGCTGCCAGTGCAGAGTTTCCCAATACTAAATTAACACCCGTTTCTATCATTGATATAGTAATGGATGCCAAAGACGACCTATTGCGTAAAAAACCTAATTTTAAAATTAAGCTGGCCTGGGGCGATTTTCCTGAAGAAGAATACAAAATACAAACCCTTGGCGATTATGCCTTATTAAAATCTACCTTTACCAATTTATTAGATAATGCCTGCAAGTTTTCTGGAAACAATGAAGCCATTATTGATGTACGCTTTTATTTAGATTCTATCTTTATTGAAATTGCAGATAAAGGTCCGGGAATTAGTACCAAAGACCTTACCCATATATTTGAACCATTTTACCGTTCCAACGAAACAAGGCAAATTGGTGGCTATGGTATTGGATTAAGCTTGGTAAAGAAAACCATAGATTTACACCTAGGCGAAATAGAGTTTAAGTCGAAACTGGGAGCCGGAACCAAAGTTTTTGTGCGCTTACCCAACTTAGCCAAATCTATGGGATTAGACACCACAGAAGAAGAATTTGAGGAATAATTAAGTGCTTATTTTAAGTATAAGCTAAGCAATTGTTTTAACAATTTAGGATCAACTGGCTTACTTAAAAAATCATCCATACCTGCCTCTAAACATTTTTCCTTTTCTTCTACCAAAGCACCGGCAGTTAAGGCTAAAATTAGGTTTCGTTTTTTACCTTCTTCAACTTCCTTTTTGCGTATAAATTTGGTCGCTTCTAATCCGTCCATTACAGGCATGTGTACATCCATTAAGATTAAATCAACCGTGTTATTATCCAAAAAAGAAATAACATCAGAACCCGTTCTTGCCTCATATAATTGGGCATTGGGCAAGGTTTTGCTAAGCAAAGCTTTAATAAGCACCATATTCATCTCAAAATCTTCTGCAATTAAGATGGCGTAGTTTTTACTAAATAAATCTTGGTGTTCAAACTCGTCAAATTGGGGCACCGTGGGCTGGGCTGAACCAACCACTTTGCTTTCTGGAAATGAGTTGACCGCTATATCAAAACCAAAAGTAGACCCCTTACCCACTTCACTTTGAACAGAAATTTTACCGCCCATTTTTGCTGCCAATAATCCAGAGATAATTAAACCCAAACCTGTGCCACCAAACTTGCGTGTGGTAGAAGAATCGGCTTGCGTAAATGCCTGAAACAATTTAGATAGCTGAGATTCACTAATGCCAATTCCAGTATCTGTAACAGAAAAGAAGTACTTATTTTGAGTAGCATCTATAGGTTCAAACCAAACCGATAGCTTTACCTCCCCTTTCTCAGTAAACTTAATGGCATTGCTCAATAAATTTAAAACTATTTGTCGCAAACGGATAGGGTCGACCACGGCAAACATAGGTAAATTGGGAGCTAAATGTAATTGCAAACGAATGCCTTTTTGTTCTGCATGAAAGCGAATAATATCGATGGTTTCTTCCATTAGGTAGATAATGTTGGTTTCTACCAAATCTAACTCCAGCTTTTCGGCTTCTATTTTAGATAAATCTAAGATATCATTTACAATTCCTAGCAATGATTTACCCGCTGCATTGGCATTGTTTACATACTTTAATTGAATATTGTTGAGGGGTGTATTTTGCAATAACTCGGTAAAACCAATTACCGCATTTAAAGGCGTTCTAATTTCGTGACTCATATTGGCCAAAAATTCTGTTTTGGCCTTGCTTGCTGCTTCTGCACGCTCCTTTTCTATAATTAAGTTATGAACCAATTGAGAACGCATGCGAATGTTCACCAACATTTGAGCATATAAAATTAATAAACTTTTTTCCTTATCAGTATAATTATAATGCTTTTTAACGGCATCAAAACCAATAAACCCAATGCAGTCGTTTCCATCCAGCATGGGGATGGCAATTAAGCTCTTTATGTCTTGCGGCTCTAAAATACCCCGCAAGGCATCATTTTCATCCAAGGCAAGTACATTTGGCACGTACATAACCTCGCCCTGTTTATGTGTATTGGCCCATTGCGGAATTGCCTCAATAGGTATTTGCTGAAGCTCTTCTATTTGCGGCAAAATTCCTTCTGCACACCACTCATAGGTATTGTTGCAAACATTTAAAACCCAATCGTAATCAAAAATATAAGCCCTATCTGCTTGCGCAAAAGTACCCAATTCTCCCAAAGTTTTTTGAATAGAAGAATCAACCTTTTCTACGGGCATATTAATATACTGAGAGGCTACACGCATGAGAATATCTTGCAATTCTCCTTGCCTTTTAAGCGCATCTTGTGCATTTTTTAATTGTTCTATTGATTCCACTTAGGTAAAATTAGGCCTTTATTTATAAAATCATATATCGACAGCTAAAATAAATTTTATTAGTGACATGCCATTAAAATTTTCCAAAATTTTAGTAAAAATTTTCTTAAGTCAATTTTCATTGGCTGAACCCATGCATGGAGACAGGTAATATCTTATGTTTGCAGGATGAAATGGAATCGAAATTTAGGTTTATACCCCTGGCATCAAAATAAGGAAATCCCTTTTTTGCTCAGTGGTGCACCTTTTTTTACGGAGTTAATTCAATGCATCCATCAATCTAAGCGCAGCATACATATCCATGTGTATATTTTTGATGGAGATGAAACAGGCTTTATGGTTTATCAAGCTTTACTGGAAGCCGCAGCAAGAGGTGTTCAAATTACACTTGTTTTAGATGCTTTTGGCAGCAAATCATTCCCCCAAGCTTGGAAAGAAAAACTCGAATTAATGGGTATGTCTGTTTCTTTTTTCTCTCGATTTAAACTGGCATTTACCTTTCATACCGGCACACGCCTTCACCACAAAATATTTATTTTCGATGAACAAATTGCCTTATTGGGTGGCATCAATATTAGCAATCACTACAGCGCATTTGGTTCAGGCAAAACTTGGCTAGATTTTGGGGTGAAGGTACAAGGTAATTTAGTGCAAGATTTACTACACATTAGTTTGGGCATTGAAAAACCGCTTGGCAAAAAATACAAACAGCAATACCAAGCTCAAACGGGCACCGTTAAGGCGAGAATTTTACAAAACCATTGGGCCAAAGCACGTTTTGGCATTAGCAAACAATACAGGCAAAGCATTCGAAGCTCTAAACAACAAATTACTTTGGTAGCCAGTTATTTTTTGCCTTCTATTGCCTTAAAAAGAATGCTCAAAAACGCCCAGAAAAGAGGCGTGCAAGTAAGCCTTATTTTGGGTGGTATTTCGGATGTTCCAATTATTAGAAATGCTACCCACCATTATTATGCAGATTTATTAAAAGCAGGTGTACAAATTTATGAGTGGCAAGCCAGTGTTTTGCATGCTAAATTAGCTTTTATAGACCACGATTGGATGAGTGTTGGTTCATACAATATTAACCATTTGAGCGATTTTGGAAGTACAGAATGTAACATAGAAATAGTAGACGCAAACTACCAAAGTGCTTGTTTAAATTTAGTTAAATCGCTCATGGAAAAATCTGCCAAACACATAGAAGCAACAGATTATTTAAAGAAGTTAAGTTTTAATCAAAAGCTGATTAATTACTGCGCTTATCATGTGATGCGACTTTCGTTTAGGATTTTGTTTTATATCCAAAGCGATTTAAAATCGCCCTTTAAACGCCATTAACTACCTATTAGCTAAATCTCTAATGGCCACAGAGGCAACAGTGCAACCAAATACGGTTGGCATATAAGAGATAGTTCCCGGAGCCGATTTTTTGTTTCTACCATTCATCAACATCAGCTGTGAATTGGTGTAAGGTTTTTCGGCAGAAAAAACCGACTTAACACCTTTATATACGCCCAATCTATGCAAATATTTGCGGGTATAGCGGGCTAGGTGACAATTATATGTTTCGGAAATATCTGCCACTCTAACCATGGTTGGATCAACCTTAGAACCAGCGCCCATACTGCTAATTATGGGAATTCCTCTATCTACACAAGCTTTAATGTAATATACTTTTGGCGAAAGGGTATCGATGCAATCGAGGGCATAATCAAAGGTATTATTATCTAAAACATCAAAAGTAAGTTGGTCTCTAAAATATTCGGGAATAACCTGCAATTGTAAATCTGGATTAATATCTAACAAGCGCTCTGCTAATACATCCGCTTTTACCTTTCCTTCGGTGCTTTTTAAAGCAGGAATTTGCCTATTTCTATTGGTAGGGTCAACCGTATCTGCATCTACAATGGTCATTTGCATAACCCCTGCGCGGGCAATCATTTCAGCTGCAATGCCACCTACACCGCCCAAACCAACTACCAATACGTTCGAATTAATAAGTTTTGTTAACTGCTCAGAGCCAAATAAGAGCTCTGTTCTTCCCATCCAATCTTGAATTTCAAATGCCATAATACGCTACCAAAAAAATTAAAACACCTGCGAAGCAATGGCCTTGGTTACTTCACTTAAACCCATGGTATAATAATGAAGAACCGGAACCTTAGCGGCTTTTAACTGTTTACTTTGCTCCACAGCCCATTCAATTCCAACTTGCTTTACGGCCTTATCATCTTTGCAATTTTCTACCGCCAAAACCAACTCTTCTGGAATATCTATGTGAAATACCTTTGGCAAAACCGTTAATTGTTTCTTGGTAGTAAGCGGCTTTAAACCTGGAATAATAGGAATGGTTATTCCCGCATTTTTGCACGTTTCTACAAACTCAAAATACTTATCGTTGTTAAAAAACATTTGCGTAACAATGTATTCTGCCCCGGCATCTACCTTTTGTTTTAACCAACGCATATCGCTGTTCATAATGGGCGCTTCAAAATGCTTTTCTGGGTATCCCGAAACACCAATGCAAAAGTTTGAGTTGTGGGCATTCATCAATTCTTCATCTAAATACTGCCCATGATTCATGGCCACAACTTGGTTTAATAATTCCAAGGAATTCTTATTACCATCGGGTTCTGGAACAAAATTAGATTCGTTTTTAATATTATCGCCGCGCAAAACCAAAACATTGTCTATGCCCAAAAAGTGTAAATCTATTAAGGCATTCTCTGTTTCTTCTTTGCTAAAGCCACCACAAATTAAATGGGGCACTGTGTCTATATGGTACTTGTTCATTAAAGCAGCGCAAATGGCTACTGTACCCGGTCTTTTGCGGGTATAAACCTTATCAAAACCACCATCTTTTCTTTTGCGCAACACAAACTCTTCGCGGTGATAGGTAACATCTATAAACGCAGGCTTAAACTCCATCAAAGGATCTAATCCATGGTAAATAGAATTAATATCTTTCCCCTTTAAAGGTGGCAAAATTTCAATGGAAAATAAAGTTTCCTTAGCGTTATTTATATGGTCTGTAACTTTCATTGGGGGAGCAAATTAATAGTTTTATCTTTTAAAATCTGAAGAATTAAACAATACTACTTCATTATTGATTTATTTCCAGCACAATCTTTCCAAATTGTTTTCCTTCATCCATAAATCTGGCTGCTTCTTCGCATTGGTTCAGCCCAAATTTTTGCGCCACAATAGGCACCAAGCTATGTTTATTAATAAAATTAACCATGTCTTCAAATTGCTCATCGCTACCCATGGTTGAACCTAAAATATCTATTTGTTTCCAGAACACTTTGGCTGGAACGCCCGCATTCCAAACACCAGCCGTAGCGCCATAAACGGCAATTCGTGCGCCGGGTTTACAAAGGTCTATTAATTTAGCAAAATCTGGCCCACCTGCGCCATCAATAATTACATCAAAGCCGCCAGTTTCTTTGGCCAATTGTTTGTGCCAATCTGCTGTTTTATAATTGGCGCCACCACTTGCCCCTAAGGCTTTGGCCTGATCCAATTTTTCTTGACTCCCGCTGGTAACATATACTTTGCAACCCGCAGCCAAGGCAAATTGAGCCGCCATTAGTGCCACTCCACCACCAATACCTGTTACCAAAACTTGCTCTCCAGCTTTGGCTTTGGCTCTACCAATTAATGCCCGGTACGCTGTTAATCCGGCCAATGGAAAGGCGGCGGCTTCTTCACTTTTTAAATGCGCAGGTTTTTCATAAACCAAACGGGCTGGCACCTTCACATATTCGGCAAAAGTACCATGATGAGGCAATCCTAAAATAACATAATCTTTGGCCTGTGTTTTGGGATTTTCGCCCCAATTTAAAGAAGGATTTACAATTACTTCTTTGCCCAACCAATCTTTATTCACGGCCGCTCCAACCTCTTCTACTACCCCGCATCCATCGCTGCCGCATATAATAGGAAAAACCAAGCCGGCATATTGTCCTTTTTGTATCCAAACATCGCGGTGATTTAAGGCAGCATGTTGCACCTTAATCAACATTTCGTCTGCTTCTATTTGGGGTTTTTCAAATTCTTGAAACTGATAGGCTTCATTTATTCCGTGTAAAACTGCTGCTTTCATGCACATTAATTTATAAATAATAACTTCCCTACATGGGTTTGAGAACCATCTTTATTGGCGGCAAAAATAAGGTAAACGCCAGTACTAACCCTTCTGCCATTCATGCTTCTGCCATCCCAGGAGGCAAATCCTCCATTAGAAGTGGTTTCGTATACCAACTGACCGCTAATGTCGGTAACTTTTACGGTAGAGTTGTTCATTAAGCCTCTAATTGAAACACTACCCGTAAAATCTGGTCGTACCGGATTGGGAAAAATCTCCACATTACCAAAGCCTTTGGCGCCTTCACTGGCATCTCCCATATAGGATATAATTCCTTTTTCGGTACCAAAAAACACCTCACCTGTAGATTCATCAATTCCAATTTGCATTACATTATTAGAAAGCAAAGGTGAGTTTGCGGTGGTAAAATTTTTGATAACCGTGTAACCATCTTCCGAAACCAACCAAACTCCGTTGGGCGTGCCAATCCATTTGCGGTTAGCAGGGTCTACGGTTATACAATTTATTTGTTCTTTGCCTAAAAATATCTCAAAATTAGAACCCACTTTAATAATAATTTGACGGGCATCAAAATCCTCTTTTTTCACCGAAAAAATCTGCCTTGGATTGCTCATAATGGCCAAACCTTGACTTGAACCAACCCACATTTCGCCACGCAAATCTTTGGTAACGCATAAGATAGTGTTAGAAGGCAAAGCGCCCTGCCCCACCTCTTTGGTAAGCATTTTATATTGGTCGTCGTTTACATTTTCTGGGGTACCATTATCGTTATACACCAAAATTCCTTTATCGCGTAAACTCAGCAACCACTTATTATTATAATCGTCGCAGGTTAGCCAACCAAGCTCATTGCCACCCGTAATGGTTCCTACGTTAAAAGAAAACCAACCACTTTTGGTTTTAACGCTAATGGGTTTGTTTACCCCATAATTACTAACCCATAAATTTCCTAAATTATCAAAATCCATTCCGCCAGTAAGCAAAGGTTTGTAATTAGGATCTACAACACTTAGGCGCTGCAAACTACTATTGGTTTCATCAAATTTTTGGGTAATTTTATCTCCCACCATCTCAATAATTCCTCCGCCAAAACTAGATAAATACATTTCGTTGCTATACGGATTTTTGCGCACATCTATAAAATCAGAAAGCCCGAACAAAGCCGGAAACTCACTGTCTCTAAAGTTAAACCAAGAATGATTTTGGTAATAGAAAAACTTACTCCCATTATACATCAAAGGATCCCACCTATCGTTAACAGAACCACCCGTAACCCATAGTTTTCCTTGTGCATACAACATGCGTCCAAAGGTTTTTGTAACAGGTCCGTTCGGAATAAAATAGTCTAATTCGCCTCTCGCCTTATTGTCTACAGTTAAGCCATAATTATCATCTACCATGCACAAATAGCCTCTTTTATCGTAGGCAGCATCGAGTCTAAAGTTGTGCATTAAGGGTTGCGGACTCATTTCTCCTTTTTCGGCATAAATTAATTCGGGGGTAATGATTAGTAAGTGGGCGCCGCTGCT